>JBPCMH010000024.1:0-2961 GCA_051002495.1 Acidimicrobiales bacterium | reverse complement strand
TGAGAGGCAAGGGGGCGCGCCGAAACGGCGCACTGCTTCCTCGCCGTGATCCGGTACCCCTCGAACGGGCGATCGTTGGCATCTCTGGCCTGCCGTCGGCCCATCCAGGCTGGCGGCAGTTTCGAGCGCTCGGCGCCATCGCCCTCGACCTGTGCGCGGTGGCCTCGGGTTCGTTGGACGCCTTTGTTGATTGCAGCGTCGATGCCCATGGCCCCTGGGATTACCTCGGCGGCCTGCTCGTGTGCCGGGAGACCGGCGTCGATGTCGCCGATGCCCGCGGGCGGGAGTTGGTGGTGGTTGATCCCGCCGCCCGGCGGACGCCGATTGCGGCCACCGACCCCACCGTTGGGGCCGACTTAGCCGCTGCTCTCCACCCGCGCTGACGGCGAAGCGGCGCGGAGTGGATCAGGTTTTCTGAAGAAATTCGGAAAAATCGGTTGACGGCGGTTTCCTCGCCGTGGTCGGATAGCAAGTGCCCGGGAGCAGTCCCGCGGCGTCCGTCGACCAACAACGAATCAGAAAGGCAACCGTGGTGAAGATCAACCGGCTCGCACCCCAGACGATGGCAGTGACCATCGCCGGCGCGCGTCCGCGGATCTGCGCCTCGATTGCTGGCGTGGAGCGCACGACCAATGGCACCGGTTTTGGTGCTTACGGCACCCATGTGTCTAACGCCATGAAGCGGCCCGAGGGTCTGAGAGGTTCACCTGGCTAACAAGCCAAACACCTCTGAGAAGGCCCAAAGGCCGCCGGGATATCCCGGCGGCCTTTTTGTTTTCCGAGTTTCGATTGACGCCGGGACGATCCGGTCACCAAAAGAGGGGAGAGGCGAGATGCTCGCCGAGTGGTACAGAGGAGAAGAAGAGGAAGAAGAAGCCAGCGTCGACTGGTCGCTGGCCCGTTGCCGAGACGGGGCGGCGACCATGCTCAACATGTTCTTCTCAGAAAAGATCGACGACATCGCTCGCGCCAAGGAGTTGTGCGGCGTGTGCCCCCTCGCTGAGCCGTGCCTAGCGGGTGCTCTCGAACGTCGCGAGCCGTGGGGCGTCTGGGGCGGGCAACTGCTCGTGAACGGGCGCATTTTGGCCCAGAAGCGCAAGCGAGGTCGTCCACCGAAGAACCCGGTCTGGGCGCGAGACATCGCCTGACTGGTCATATCCGGCCAGGGCCGGCTAGACCACCTCTGCTGACATCTCCCGATAGCGGCGCACGGTCTGCTGGAGGATCCGGAACATCATGTCGGGCTCGCCGAGCAACATTGCCTTGAACGTCCACGGCGCCAGCGTGAGGGCCTGGACCTCCGTGTCGGCGGTGATGGTGGCGGTGCGAACCCCGCCATCGACCAGGGCCCACTCACCGAAGCAGTCACCTGGCCCGAGCACCGACTTCTGCTTGCCACGGACCGACACCGTCACCTTGCCCTCGATGACCAGAAAGAACCGCCCGCCCTTCTGGCCCTCGGTGATGATGGTCGCACCCGGTTTGAAGTCGGCGTCCTTGAACTCGTCTCGAAGGCGACGCAGTTGCTTCTTCTGCAGGCCCTCGAACAATGGGCACGCGGCCAGGGTCTCCAGCGGAGCTTTGGTATGGGGCATGGAGCCGCCTCCTCCTCAGTCACGTTCGAGCATAAGCCGGACGTCGCCGTCGTACACTCGCTCCGCCGGAACGTGATTCCGGCGTCGCGGGCGCGTAGCTCAGTTGGCTAGAGCGTTGCCCTTACAAGGCAGATGTCGGGGGTTCGAGTCCCTCCGCGCCCACCACGTTTCCCCAGGTCAGCGACCTGCGAGCGGGACTGTCAGGTTTTCGGTGTAACTGACGTTGGCGGTTGTCATTGATCGGTGGGGAAGATGCGGCCTTCGAAGGTGATGGCGAAGGCGTTGAGTGCGGGCTTCGATCTGTTCATCCAGCGGGTCGCTCCTTTGCCGGTTGGATCGAGCGATCTGACGACAAGGTAGAGGCACTTCATCGCTGCCTGCTCGTTCGGGAAGTGCCCGCGTGCCCTGGTCGCCCGGCGCATCCTGTCGTGCAGGCTCTCAATGGCGTTTGTCGAGTAGATCACGCGGCGGATCTCGACCTCGTAGTCGAGGAACGGTACGAACTCCGACCACGCCGATTCCCACATCGTCCGGATGGCTGGATACTTCGAGCTCCACTTGTCGCAGCACTCCTCGAACCGAGCGAGTGCGTCGTCTTCGTTGACCGCCGTGTAGATCGGCCGAAGGTCCTTGGCCAGCTTGTCCCAGTCCGCCCGAGAGGCGAGCCGGAAGGTGTTGCGCAGCAGGTGCAGCACGCATGTCTGCACAACGGCCTTGGGCCAGGTGGTGATGATCGCGTCGGGCAAGCCCTTCAGGCCGTCGCACACGACGATGCACGCGTCGGCGACGCCCCGGTTCTTGATCTCGGTCAGCACGCCGAGCCAGAACTTTGCGCGCTCTTCGGAAATGAGCGGGGTGTAGGGCATCCCCGGCGCGAGACAGGGGCTCTGCGAACTTGACGGTGTCTGGTCGTCGAGTTCGGGAGAGCCCCTGTGGAGATGGACCCTACGCGTATGTGCGAGTTGCTGGTTGGACTCCCCGAGGTCACGGTGCTCGGCGTCGTCGACGGCGGCGGTGGCCGTCTCGATGTTCACGTCGAGACCCGCGGGGAACGCGAGGCCTGCGCCGGTTGCGGGGCGCGGTCGCGGGTGAAGGACCGGCCGGCGGTTGAGTTGGTCGATCTCCCGGTGTTCGGTCGTCGGGTCCGGCTGGTGTGGCGCAAGCATCGACTCGAGTGCGTGCAACCGGCGTGCGGGGTGCGGTCCTGGACAACGGAGTGCCCGGCGATCGCGTCACCGCGGTTGGGGATGACGGACCGGGCGGGCCGGTGGGTGACCGAACAGGTCGGCCGCTGGGGACGCACCGTGAACGAGGTCGCCGTCGAGTTGGGCTGCGACTGGCACACCATCAACGACACCGTCATCGC
>JBPCMH010000023.1:0-3876 GCA_051002495.1 Acidimicrobiales bacterium | reverse complement strand
CGGCGCCTGATGTCAGCTGGGAGTCGGCGAAGGCGAAAACCAGGTAAGGACCGGGCCCTGAGATCTCAAGCCCGCAGCTCGCGCCGCTCCGGGGCGTCACCACCGTCTGGCGCGAGGTCACCTCGCCCTTGAACACGTCCTGGACATCGAACACGAAGCGCTCTGGGTCGGCCGAGCTGATGACATCCCCGGTGGTGCTGACCACGTCGACGAGTGATCCACTGAAGGCGGCGTCGGCACGCTCGATAGCGTCCCCATCCGTTGGTGATAGGCAAGAGCACGCGCCTGCGGGCGGCGCAGTGCCGACCGAGGCGATTCCGACTGCGATCGCCACGAATACGCCAACGACGAGCCGTCTCACCGTCGTCACAAGTCGCGTCGTCACAACCACTTCGACGATTCGCAACAGCTCCTGGTTCCCAACATCTCGACCACAGAATCCAAGGGACCCACCTGACCCGCACCGATTGCCGGATCTTGATGGCCGTCCGCCCGCCGAAGTGGATGATCGGTGCGGTGAGGTCTCGGGTGTGCGTGTCGGCGGCGACCACCGAGCAACGGCACATAGGTTCGGTCTGTTCAACCGTCAACGAAGGCGGCAGACCACTCCTCGGACCGAGCGTCGGAGTAGCCATCCGTGAAGCCGCATTCCCAAGCGATGGCATCGTCGAGGGGCGCTCCGCCCCACCGCGGCTCTCCGGCTACGAGCAAACGGTCTCCCTCGTTGACCGGGCGCTGCATCCAGACGGTGACGACCTCACCGGTTCCCCCTGCGAACCACTCGTGCACCTCGAACTGAACGTGTCCGGTGACGACGTCCTCATCCGGCGCACGCGGATCGCTCTCACTCCCTACGCCGATGACCGTGCCATCGAACGCGAACGCCCGCTCCTTCAACGTCTCGCCGGAGTACCCACTCACACAGCTGCTCATCGATGAGGCTCCAGCCGTTTCGCTGGCTGGGTCTGCACTGGGCTCCTCAAGTCCATCGCCGGCAGCGTCACCGAGCGCGGCGACTGGAGCAGCGTCGTCCGACACGCCAGCAGAACCGCCACACGCACCGAGAAACGCGACGGCGGCGAACGAACAAGCAAGACGGCGCGGGCTCATGAACTCTTCGACGTTTCGTGTGGGCTATCAGTTCCCGGCGTCCGCAGCCCCGCAGTCACCACCAAAGGTTGCCCGTTCGCGCGGGCCGCTGCCACGCCGAACCGGGAATCGCAAGCGGCACGCCGAGCGAGAAGTCGCTCCGAGGTCGCGCTTCGCGACCGCCGGGCAGCGGCACCTAGCCCCGGGCTAGCCGACGCCGTTGGACGACGGCACACGTGCACAGCGGGCAGGATGCGAGGATGGTTCACCGCAGCGCAGCAGAAGGCTTCAGTCGCGAAGCGGCTACGTATCAACAGGCTCGTCCCACGTACCATCCTGACCTCATTGCTCGATTCCTCGATCGCTACGCCTCGGGTCAGGTCCTGGAGGTTGGTGCCGGCACGGGAATCTTCACGAAGGAGATCGTCGGGCGTGGAGCGAGCATCATCGCCGTTGAACCCGTCATGGAGATGCGGCAACGACTGGCTGAGGCGGTCCCAGGCGTGGACGTACGAGACGGCACTGCGGAAGCCCTGCCCGTAGAAGCAGAGTCAGTGGACACGGTCGTCGTCGCTCAGGCCTTTCATTGGTTCGACTACGAGTCTGCGCTCGACGACATCCACCGAGTACTTCGACCAGGCGGACACCTCTTGACCGTCTGGAACGTGAAGTCTGGTGACGAGCCGTGGTTCAAGCGCTACATGGAAATCGTCGACCGTCATGCGGGCGACACACCTCGACATGCCGACATGCGATGGCGCTCGGCCATCGACAACGATCCACGATACGAGGCGGTGGACGACTGGCAGGCGGACCATCCACGTCCGACAGACAGGGCTGGAGTCGTGTCACGGGCCCTGTCGACGAGCTTCATTGCTGCCCTGCCCGAAATTGAGCGGGAGGCAGTCGTGTCTGACCTGATGGAGGCGCTCGACACCGTCGAAGAACCGATTCAGTTCCCGTATCGGGCTGAGCTCCAGGCGTGGCGAACGAGCCGCTGAATCTCCGCCGATCGACGCAGTCGCTGAAGGCGACGAGGCCCGCATAGTGCTGGGTCGTCGGCGGTCGATGCGAGCGAGAATGGTTGATCGGCGCTCCTGAACTCCGGAGGGCGGCTTCGGTGATGGCCGTTCCCGGACCGCGAGTACCGGCACATAGGTCGGCCCTCGCCTACGACGGCTCTGCGGGTGGCCAGCCTTGATCTGGCATCACCAGGACACGTACTTCCGGACCGCCGAGCTCCGATCACGATCTCATTGTCTTGAGCGTTCGGCGTCGCCGATCGTGGCGGGAGAGAGCAACCTTTGTGCGTACACGAGCACCACGAGGTGGCCAAAAGCAGCCACGAGAAACGGGGCTCGCAGCGTGGTCATCTTGGCCAAGACACCGCCGACGGCGGCGCCCGCCGGGACGGCCCCGTAGACAACAACTCGGTAGGCGCCGAGCACTCTTCCGAAACAGCCGGGCAGGGATAAGCGTCTGCCGCACACTCATGGTCACCGTATTCCAGATAGCGACCGTGCCGCTCCCGAGGACATAGAACGCCGCAGCCGGCACCGGGTCACTGACCAGACCAAGGCCCGCGAACGCGAACCCCCCAAGGACGAGGCTTCCAAGCAGGGTCTTTCGTCGTCCCCACTTCGCTACTACGCGAGCAGCGATCAGCGAGCCGATCACGCCGCCGACGGCGGCAACAGCGAGGAGTATGCCGAATCCGGTGGCGTCGAGGTCGAGGACCTCCAACGCGAAGAGCACAAACACTGCTCCGACCCCGGCGGAGGTGAGTGCTAGCACACCACCACAGATGGTGAGCCCGAGGATGGCGGGGTCATTCCGCAACCACCGCAGGCCCTCAGTGATTCGCTCGACGAGCGGTTCGGCCTCGTCGTTATTGGCGTCATGCGAACGGGGCAGTCCGGTGATGATCACCGCCGCCAACGCATAGCCGCCAACGCCGAACAGGAACGGTGAACTCATTGCCAAGGCGAAGAGCACCCCGGCGACTGGGGGCCCGATAAAGCTCTCACCGCCCATCTCGGCGGCGCCCAGGCGTCCATTGCCGGCGTCGATGCCGTCAGGTGGGACGAGCGCAGGGAGCAGGGCTCGGGCTGCGCTCTCGTAGACCGTCTCGATGGCGCCGAGGGCAAAGACCAACAGAGACAGCAGCCGAATATTTATGGCGTCGGCGAGCACGGCCAGGGCGCATGTTCCTACGAGCAGGGCTCGCAGCGCACCAGCGGCAACTATCGCGGAGCGACGGTCGATTCGGTCTACGAAAGCGCCGCTCGGAAGTGCGAAGAGCAGCCATGGCAGAAACGCCGACGCTGACACGAGCGACACCACGAGAGGGTCGCGTGTGAAAGTTGCGGCGAGCAGCGGAACCGATGTCCTGATGAGCCCATCGGCCAGGTTGGAACTCGCCGATGACACCAACAGCTTGGTGAAGCTCGGACCGAGCTTCGGTGGCATCTCGTCACGGTAGTTCCGCGATGCGCCCACAGGCCGGTCCGATCGGCCCCCGCTCACAACATCCCCCTGCCCGCTGGCGCGCCTTGCCGCCACTCGACCGAACGGTTCAACAACCTAGAGGTATCGCGGGCGGGCGTACACCCGATCTGGGAATCGCGAGCGGCTCGCCGATCGAAAGGTCGCTCCGGCGTGGCGCCTCACGACCACCAACGACCGGCACTTCGGTCCGGTCTGTTCAACCGTCAGCGAAGGCGGCAGACCACTCCTCGGACCGAGCGTCGGAGTAGCCATCCGTGAAGCCGCATTCCCAAGCGATGG
>JBPCMH010000022.1:0-5551 GCA_051002495.1 Acidimicrobiales bacterium | reverse complement strand
TCGCCGACATCGACCTGGGCCAGGTATCGACGTCGATGACCATCAACTCGCCCGCCCCCATTCTGCTGGCCATGTACGTGGCGGTCGCCGAGAAGAACGGGGTGGCTCGCAAGCGACTGAGCGGCACCCTTCAGAACGACATCCTGAAGGAGTACCAAGCCCAGAAGGAGTACATCTACCCGCCCCGGCCCAGTGTGCGCTTGGTCACCGATCTCATGGCCTTCACCTCGGCCGAGATGCCCCGATGGCATCCAGTTTCGGTCTCCGGCTACCACATCCGTGAAGCGGGATCGACGGCCGCGCAAGAGTTGGCCTTCACCGTGGCCAACGGGTTCGCCTATGTCGAGGCGGCCATGGCCGCCGGCCTCGGCGTCGACGAGTTCGGTCCCCGCCTCAGCTTCTTCTTCAACTCCCACTCCGACTTCTTTGAAGAAGTGGGCAAGTTCCGGGCGGCACGCCGGATTTGGGCCCGTTGGATGAGGGATCGCTACGGGGCCAAGAGCGAGCGATCGCTGCAGTTGCGCTTCCACACCCAAACCGCCGGCGTGTCTCTCACCGCCCAGCAGCCCGAGGTCAACATCGCGCGGGTCGCGTTGCAAGCGCTGGCTGGCGTCATGGGCGGCACCCAGAGCCTTCACACCGACGCCTTTGACGAGGCCCTCGCCCTCCCGACCGAGAAGGCGGCTCGCTTGGCCCTCCGCACTCAGCAGGTGATCGCTGAAGAGACGGGCGTACCCCTGGTGGCAGATCCCCTGGGCGGCTCGCACTACGTGGAGTGGATGACGGATGAGATGGAGCGGCGGGCCGAGGAGATCTTTGCCCACCTCGACGACCTTGGGCACGGCTCGATCCTCGAAGGGGTCTACGCCGGCATCGACCAAGGGTGGTTCCAGGGCGAGATCGCCGAGGCCGCTTACAGCCTCGAGCGCCAAATCAACGCCGGCACCCGCGTGGTGGTGGGCGTCAACGCCTACACCGATGGCGACGACGACCGGCCTCACATCCTGTCGATCGGTCCAGAGGCCGAGGAGCAACAGCTCAAGCGTTTGGCGGCGTGCAAGCAGGGCCGCAGCCAGGCCAAGGTCGACGACGCGTTGGCCCTGGTGCGCGACGGCGCAACCGATCCGACCGTCAACCTGATGGGGCCGATTCTCGAGGCTGTTCGGGCCTATGCGACCGTCGGCGAGGTGGTCGAATCGATGGTTGGGGTCTTCGGTCGCCATGTCGAGCACCCGGTGATCTGACCCTCGCCTGATGCGAGCTCGCAGGATTCACCGCGAGCCCCGCTGGCGTTGCTAGGGTGAGCGCTGATGCGAGCGCTGCGTGCCGTCCTGGCTTCCCTGGCTCTGACCCTGTTCGTCCTTGTCGTTCCGGTAGGGATGGCTGGCGCGCAGACGACCACGACCTCGTCGGTACCGTCGCTGCCGGTGACCGGCTCGGGGCCGACCACCACGACGACCGCGCCCGCAGGCGCAGTGGCCGCTCCATCGACGACCGACGACCTAGCCACCACGGGCATCGACGCCGACGTCCTGTTCAAGATGGCCATCGTGCTGATCGCCCTCGGCGCCGCGCTCCAAGCGGGCGAGCGCTCGACGCGGGCTCGTGAGCCCCGTCTCACCATCGGCTGACCGGGTCGATCCTTGGCCGTCGCCTCGCCGGCGCGGTCCGGCCCGCGGGTAGCGTGAACCCATGAGTTCGATGTGGTGTCCTGAATGCCGTGCCGAGTATCGCGAGGGGCTCACTTCCTGCCCGGATTGCCGGGTGATGCTCACCGACCAGCGACCAGATTCCGCTGACGCGGCCGGTCCCGCGGGTGACGACCACGGCGTGATCGTCTACGAGCTCGAAGAGTGGACCGCGGAACAGCGTGGGGCCCTTGAGGTGCGCCTCAAGGCCGAGAACATCGACCATCGCTGGGAGTCGGCGTCCGGGCGGAGCGTCGAGTACGCCTACGAAGGCGGCCAGCCCTGGACGGTGGCGACCGAATTGCGCGTGGCGGAGGATCTCGAGGAGGTCGTCGACGCCCTGGTCGATGAGGTCGACTTCCCGGACGGTCTGGCCGCACACGACGACGACGACGATGGCGGCGGCGAGGCGGCGTGGACGCTCATGAGCGACCTATACGTAGCAAGCGACCGGTTGAAGGACAACGCCGCCGACCTGGTGAGGGCTGGCGCGTTCTTCGATGCAGCCGACGCCATCGAGGGGGCCCCCGCTCCGTACGGCATCAGCGACGACGTCTGGAAGCAGGTCCTGTCTATCGCCACCGAGGTGACGGCCGCACTCGAGGCCGACGCCGACGGCGACGTGGTGCGGGCGCACGCTCAGCGGCTGCGAGACGTGCTGTTCCAGTTCGTGTGAATCCGGTGGGCATGGGATGGGCGTGAAGCGTGCTCGCCGCTGAGTTAGAGATCCGGCACTCGCGCCACTTCTCGCCCACGCGCCGGGTGGCGCTCGGCCGCTTGTGGCTTCCGACCGATCCAGCCCCTGGTCCCGGCGGTCTGCTCCTCGCCGGCATCGTCGCCGCCGGGTGCAGCGCCCTCGACGATGATGAAGACGCGCTCGAGGGTGTCGATGGGTTCCTCAACGCGGTGGAGTCTGGGCAACGGATCGTGCAACCGCGCGTGCGGTACCGGTACCAGGCCGACACGCACGGCCTTGACCGCAGCACGCATCGGTTGATCCATGTTCCCGACGAGGATCCCGAACTCGAGATTGATGGCCACGGCGCGGTTATCCCCCAGGTGCTCGGAGCCATCTACGCCGCCGCGCAACTGTCGCCCACCGCCCGGCCGCAGGTGTTCCGTTTGTTTCGGCGGGCGACGCGATGGACAGGCGGTATCGATCGGAGTCTCGTGGCGTTCCTCGGTGGGGATGAGGCCGGGATGCTTCGCCGCCGTGACTTGCCGAACGACGAACGCTGGGCCCGCCAGGTGCTGGGCTTCGGGCCAGGCGCCGAGCCTGGCCGCGGCGACATCCTGGCCCGCTTCCGCGAGCTGGTCCGCGAGGCTCACCCCGACCACGGCGGAAAGAACGACGCCGCCGGACGCCGCATGGTGGAGTTGACCGAAGCGCGACGGATCCTGACCGGCGCCTGATGATCCTCCAAGGCCTGATGATGGCCTGATGATCCTGACCGACTGATGCCGGGGAGCAATCGATGAGCCCAAAGAAGAAGCAGACCGCGTTCTTGCTCACGCCCGGCGCCGGGGCTGATCGCAACCAGGCCGCCCTCGTGGCCGTCGACGAAGCGGTCAGCGCACTGGGTGTCACCGTGGAGCGGATGGATTTTCCGTACCGGTTGGCTGGGCGAAAGGCGCCGGATCGACCACCGGTGCTCCTCCAGGCCATTCGCGACGGGGCCGCTTCCCTTCTGGCCGATACCGGCGCGAAGCCGGACCGGCTGTTGCTGGGCGGCCGGTCGATGGGTGGGCGGATCTGCTCGATGGCGGTGGCCGACGGCCTCCCCGCCCTGGGTTTGGTGCTGATCAGCTATCCGCTCCATCCGCCGGGCAAGCCCGAAAAGAGCCGGGTGGAGCACCTGCCCGACATCGACCTTCCCTGTCTCTTCGTCTCCGGAACCCGCGATGCCTTCGGACGGCCCGATGAGTTGGAGGAGGCGACGGCCACGGTTCCCGGCTCGGTGACCCACGTATGGATCGACGGAGGCGATCACGGGCTGCGACGGAAGGATGTCTTGGTGGCCGACGCGGTGGCGGATTGGATCACGACGGTCCTTTGATACGCCTCGTTCCATTGACGCACCTCAGGCCTTGACCCACGTGGGGCCCGCCCGCGTGGTACCAACCTGAGGTGACCGTTGTCCGAGCAGTTCGCTTCAGCCTGCTGTTTCTCGCGGCCTGGATCGCGCTCGGCGTCGTCCTCGGCCTGCTCGCGGTTCGCGATGTCCAGCGGGGAATCGACGCCGCCCACGCGGCACGACAGAATCTCAGCCCGGCAGACCTGGTCGAAGGGCGCCCCATCGACGACCTCGAACGGGCACGCGCCTCGTTCGCGGCCGGCCACCGCAAGAGCAGCAGCATCGGGATGGCGCCGCTGCGGCTTCTGCCGATCGTTGGTCGGCACGTGCAGTCGGTGGCCGCACTTTCCGAGGCGGCCGCGGTCGTGGCCGACGTGGGGGTTCGCGCCGTTGTCGATGCCGGCAAGGTGCTCGACCAACCTCAGGACACCGGCCTGGCCCGCATCGAAGCGGTGATGGAGATCGCCGCGGTGGCCGACCGGGCGATTGCCGACCTGGACGGCCTCGATCTCGGCCCCACGAACCTCGCCTCCCCGCTGGCTACCCGTCGAAAGGACTTCGAAGACCAACTGATCGAGGTAAGAACGACGCTTGAGCGAGCCCGCGACTCCGGGAACGCGGTCGGTGGTCTCCTCGCCGGACCGCGCACGTATCTGCTCATGGCCGCCAACAACGCGGAGATGCGGGCTGGCTCTGGCATGTTCCTGTCCATCGGCACGCTGAGCATCTCCGACGGGGAGTTCGAGTTGGGCGAGCTCGAGCCAGCTGGCGATCTGTACATCGACGACGCATCGAAGGTTCCGCCGCTGACGGGCGACCTGGCCGACCGTTGGGGTTGGCTCGAACCGAATCGGGAGTGGCGAAACCTCGGCGCGTCGCCTCGCTTCGACGCCAACGCCGCGCTGGCCGCCGAGATGTGGAAGGCCGAGACCGGCGAGGAGGTCGACGGCGTCCTCGCCCTCGACGCGGAGATGCTTCGGGGTGTCATTGCCGCCACCGGTCCGGTTGTCATCGACGACCAAGTCTTGAGCGACAGCTCGGTGCTTGGCTACATCCTTCACGACCAGTACGCCGACTACGGCGACGACCTTGACCCTACATCGCAAGCACCGCGCCGGGAACAGCTCGGTCGCTTGGCATCTGCCGCCGTCGATGCCATCGAGTCGGGCGACTTCAAGATCACCGAACTGGCCAAACAACTGGCCGGAGCAGTGGCGGGCCGGCACCTGATGGCCTGGTCGGCCCGGCCGGACGAACAGACCGGTTGGGAAGCCGCTGGCGTCGCCGGGGTTCTTGACGAGTCGTCGTTGATGGCCTCGGTCATCAACCGGGGTGGCAACAAACTCGACTGGTTCCTCAAGACCTCGGCCACGATGAAGATCACGCCAAGCGAGGCCGGGACCGACGTCGAAGTTCGGCTCACGTTGCGAAACGAGACCCCGGAGGGCGAGGTCCGCTACGTCGCCGGTCCATATCCCGACAGCGGGGTGGGCGAGGGCACCTACTCCGGCCTCGTCGCCTTCACGCTGCCCGGCTCGGCCCTGGACAGTCGCGTCGACGATGTCGCCGCGCTGGCCGTTGCCGGCGCTGACGGGCCAACCAGGGTTCTGGCCGTGCCGGTCGAGATCAAACGTGGCGAGACCAAGGAGGTGGTGGTGCGCTTCCACCTGCCCGGATCCACGGGCACGATGCGGGTGGAGTCAAATGCCCGAATTCCCCCCACTGCGTGGTCGGCCCTGGGCGACGAATGGGCCGGTCGATCGCATACGGTGAAGTGGTAAACCACCC
>JBPCMH010000021.1:0-16493 GCA_051002495.1 Acidimicrobiales bacterium | reverse complement strand
CAGGGGGGAGAGCGACGGGCGCGAAAGGTGGGCGCCCGGCCCAGCGACGAAGGCGGGCGCGCGACGAGCGGCGCAGGTGGTGGGGGCAGGGTTAGCGGCGGACGGCGGCGACGTCGCGGGCGACGATGCCGAGTCCGGACGGGTCGCCGTAGCTCGGGGCGTCGCCGAAGGCGAAGACCCGGCCGGCTGCGCCGACGATGTAGTAGCCGCCGCCGGTCATGGTGGGGCTGAGCTGCACTCCCTGGACAGGCTGGCACAGGCCGATGCCGGGCACCGAGCCACGGAACTGGGCATCACCGAAGGAGAAGATGCCGCCATCAGCGCCGAGAATCCAATAGCCGCCGCCGGTGGGCGTCGAGGCCATGGTCACACCGGTGTTGCGAACACCAACCCCCGGCAGCGAGCCGTGGAACTTGGCATCACCGAAGGAGAAGATGCCGCCATCAGCGCCGAGAATCCAATAGCCGTTCCCCGTCGGGGTCGGCACGAGGCGGACCGCCCTGGTACGAACGCCGACACCCGGAAGCGAGCCGTGGAACTGGGCATCACCGAATGAGAAGATGCCGCCATCAGCGCCGAGGATCCAATAGCCGTTCCCGGTGCGGGTCGACTTGAGATCGATGGCGGTGTTGCGGACACCGACGCCCGGAAGCGAGCCCTGGAACTTGGCATCACCGAATGAGAAGATGCCGCCGTCGGCACCGAGCACCCAATAGCCATTGGTGCTGGGGGTGACGGCCATGAGGACGGCCGGAACGTTGATGCCCAACTGCGGTGTCGAGCCGTGGAACACGGCGCTGCCGTAGGTGAAGATCCCGCCGTCGGAGCCGAGCACGTAGTACCCGTTGGCTGCCTGGGAGCTGGGGTTGGCCGCCGGATTGTCGTTCGAACCACAGGTGCCGCTGGCCGACTCAACCCGATCGGGCGAGCCGAGCATGAAGTCGACCGTGGCCCAGTATCGGCCATTGCGAAGGGTCACGCCGATCCCGACCGCGTTGAAGTCGCCGAGGATGTTGGCGCGGTGGCCGTTGGAGCCCATCCACAGGTCGTGCAGTTGCTGGACCGAGTCAGCAAAGCCGATGTTCTCGCCCACGCGGGTCCAGTCCGACGGCGCCTCGGCCGTGAGATTGGGGTTGTGGCGCAGGTTGTTCTCGTTCGCCATGCGGTCGGTCCAGTTGCGAGCCACCGGCGTGAAGTCACTTCTAGAGCCAAGCGGAGCCAGGCCCCTCGCGCTGCGCTCCTGGTTCATCAAGTGCAGAATCTGTGACTCGGCCGAGACGTCGGCGGCCGCCGCGGGACGGGCCAGGAAAGGAAGCATGGCCAGCGCGACGGCAATAACCACGGCCACGTGGGCCGCGGTCCGACGGACGCTCAGGGCGGGGACGGAGGAAGGATCGAGAGAAATCATCACGTTCAGTGGTGTCTTCGGCCGCCTTGGGCGGTCGCTTGAGCAGCAAAGCGACGCAGCGCGGTCGCCGAGCGTTGCCCCGCGTTCGCCGGGTCGTCATGTCGGCCCTAGCCTGCGCCCCGTGATCACCGCCCTGGCCGGCGGCGTGGGGGCGGCACGCATGCTCGCCGGTCTCGCCGCCGTCGTCGACCCCGCCAGCATCACCGCCGTGGTCAACACCGGCGACGACGTCGACCTGCACGGGCTGCGCATCTGCCCCGACCTCGACACCGTCACCTACACCCTCGCCGGAGCCATCTCCTCAGAGCGTGGCTGGGGCCTCGAGGACGAGTCGTGGCGGGTCATGGAAGCGCTTGGCCGCTACGGCGGCCCCACATGGTTCAGCCTTGGTGACCTCGACCTCGGCACCCACCTCTACCGGACGGGACGCCTTCGGGAAGGGGCGCCGTTGTCCACGGTCACCGCCGAAATCACCGAAAGCTGGGGCATCCAGACCCGCCTTCTCCCCATGACCGACGATGAGGTCGAGACCCGGGTGACCACCGTCGATGAGGGCGAGATCGGGTTCCAGGAGTACTTCGTGGGCCGCCAGCACAACGTCGCCATCACCGGGGTCAGGTTCGAGGGCGCAGCAACGGCTCACCCCGGCCCCGGCGTCCTTGGAGCGATCGCCGAGGCCGACGGGGTGCTCGTGTGCCCGTCCAACCCCATCGTCTCGATCGGGCCAATACTCGCCGTGCCGGGGCTCCGGGAGGCCGTGCAAGCGCGACGGGATCGGGTGGTGGCTGTGTCGCCCATCGTCGCTGGCGCGGCATTGAAGGGGCCAGCCGACCGGATGCTCACCGAGCTCGGCCACGAAGCGACCGCGGTCGGCATCGCCCGGTTATACGCCCCTTTCGCATCAACGCTGGTGGTCGACGAGGCCGACTCGGCGTTGGCGGCCGCGGTGGAGGCCGAAGGGATCAAATGCGTCGTGGCGCCGACGATCATGGCCGACCCGGAGAAGGCCGCCGCCCTCGGCCGCGTCGTCATAGATGTGTTGGCGTGACGATCGAGCTCATCCCGGTGGCCGGCATCCCCGAGGTGAGGCCGGGCGATGTCTTGGCCGACCTCATCGTGGCGACCGGCATCGAGTTGCGGACAGGCGATGTGCTGGTCGTCACCCAGAAGGTGGTGTCCAAAGCCGAGAACCGGCTCGAGGCAGTCGACCCAAACGACCCGCTGTCACACAAGGCCCTCGTGGAGCGCGAAGCGGTGCGGATCCTGCGGCGTCGCGGGGAGTTGATCATCACCGAGACCAGCCACGGGTTCGTATGCGCCAACGCCGGCATCGACCTGTCCAATGTCGAGCGGGGCCAAGCCGCGCTGTTACCGATCGACTCCGATCGATCGGCTCGTCGGATACGCGACCGCCTCCGCGCCGTCGCTGACGTCGAGGTTGGCGTGATCGTCTCCGATACCTTCGGCCGACCGTGGCGTCGGGGAGTCACCGATGTCGCCATCGGGTGTGCGGGTATCGCCGCCGTCGTCGACTTGCGGGGATCGGCCGACGCCTATGGCAGGGAGCTGATGGTGACCGAGGTCGCGGTGGCCGATGAGCTGGCCGCCGCGGCAGAACTGGTGATGGGCAAGGCCACCGGCGTCGCCGTCGCGATCGTCAGAGGGGTTGATCCGGCGTGGCTCAGGGATGGCTCTGTAGCCGACGAGATCGTCCGCGGGCCCGCGGAGGGTCTGTTCCGCTGAACCGCACCTGTTCTGCGGAGCTAGCCCTGTTCGCGGGCTTGGAACCAGTCCAAAACGGCCTTCGTGCCGTCGGCCAGGCTGGTCCAAGCCTTCCAGCCAAGGTGAATGGCCGCCCGCGACGGATCCAGCGCTGATCGCTGCAGTTCGCCGAGCCGAGCCGGCGCATAGATCGCCGGGCCAGTGACGCCGGCCCCGGCCGCCATCGTCGAATAGAGATCGTTCACCGAAGTCTCAACGCCGGTGCCGATGTTGAGCAGCAGTCCGTCGGCCCGGTCGGCCGCCCTGGCGAAGGCATCGACGACGTCGTCAACGAACAAGTAGTCGCGGGTCTGCGCGCCATCACCGAAGACCGTGCACGGCTCGCTGGAGAGCATGCGTCCGGCGAAGATGGCGACCACGCCGGCCTCGCCGTGCGGATCCTGACGGGGTCCATAGACGTTGGCCAACGCCAGAGCGCTGAACTCCAAGTCGTGAAGCTCGCGGTACGCGACGAGGTAGTCGCCGACGGCCTTCTTGGCCACGCCGTAGGGCGACACCGGTCGTTGGGGCTGGGTCTCCCGTAGCGGGAGGTCTTCGGGGGCGGGGTCGCCGTAGATCGTGCCCCCGCTCGACGCGAAGACCACCTTGCGCGCGCCCGCCTGCCTGGCTCCTTCGAGGACGTTGATGCTCCCGAGGATGTTGATCTCCGCGTCGAAGGCCGGCCTCGACACCGACACGCGCACATCGGCTTGTGCGGCCAGGTGAAACACAACGCTTGGCTTCCGTCGGGCGATCAGGTCAACGACGTCGGACGAACGGATGTCGAGGCGGTGGAAGGTGAACTGATGATCGGGGTTCTCGCGGGCATCGGACAGGTTGGCCAGCGAACCGGTCGAGAGATCGTCAACGGCATCGACCTCATGTCCTTCGGCCAGCAGCCGATCGACCAGGTTTGAGCCGATGAACCCCGCTCCCCCGGTTACGAGCATCCTCATGGCGCGTTCGTCCCTTCCCGTGCCACGCGAGCACCATCGTGCACCGAGTCGGCCGCGACCGTGGCCTCTCCTTCGATCACGCTCAGCCCGGCGACACGAGCACCAGCGCCGATGATGGCCGCGCCCCCGACGATGCTGTCCTCGACCACTGCTCCCCGATGCACGACGGCGCCGGGCAGAATCACCGAACCGCGCACGACGGCGTCAGCCTCGATCCGGGCACCGGCTCCGATCACGCTCCGCTCGATCGTTGCCGCACCGTCGACGAACACGGCATCGCCCAGCAGCGCAGGGGAGTTGATGGTGCCCCGGACCACGCCCGATCCGATCGCCCACACGCCGGGCGAGCGTTCGTGGGCGTGCGGGGCCGGCGCTCCAGGGCGAGACCCACTCAGCAAATCGAGGTTGGCCTGCAGGAAGAGCGCGGGGGTGCCGGTATCGGTCCAGTACTCCTCGTGGCCCTTGGCATACAGCCGGCCGTCGGCCACCACCGCGGGGAACGTCGCCCGTTCGATGTTGACCGGCTCGCCGGCCGGGATGCGGTCGATGACCGAGGCCTCGAGCACGTAGATGCCGGCGTTGATGAGGTTGGTCGGCGCCGTCCCGGGCTCCGGCTTCTCGATAAAGGCTGTGACCCGACCGTCGTCGCTTGTGGGCACCACCCCGAACGCGCTCGGGTCGTCGACCGGGGTGAGCGCGATGGTCCCCTCCGCGTTGCGTTCGCGGTGGAAGGCAACCAGCGCAGAGACATCGATGTCGGTCAGCACGTCGCCGTTGACGACAAGCATGGTCTCGCCGTCTCGGTCGAGCCCGGTGTGCCTCGCGGCGAAGGCGATGCCGCCAGCGGTGTCGAGGGGCTCGGGTTCGACGGCGTAGACCAGATCGACCCCGGCGCACTTCCCGGATGGGAAGGCGTCAACGAAGACGTCTGGTTGGTATCCCATCGACAGCACCGCGGTGTCGACGCCGTGCCTGCCAAGGTGCCGCACCACCCGTTCGATGATGCTGACTTCGGCGACGGGGAGCATCGGCTTGGGGTAGCTGAGCGTCAGTGGACGCAGGCGGGTGCCCTGGCCTCCGACCAGGACCACAGCTTTCACGGGGTCGATGAATCCGGAGTCGACGAGTCGGTGGTCTCCCCGTCGCCGCCGACTTCGCTGGTGTCGGTGATCCCCTCGTCCCCAGGCACCGGCGGAGGCTGCTGAAGCGGTGGCTGCTGAAGTGACGGGTCGACATCGGAGAGGTTGTCGAGGCCAGGCACGCTCGGCGGGTCGGGCAGTTCGGCGCCCTTCGGGGCGAACGCGATGGTGATGATCTGGCGGTCAGCAAACTTGATGTCGCGCACATTCTCGGTGATCAACTCGCCGTCGACCTTGATCTGCACGATGGCAGCCTTGCCGCCGCACTTGGTCTTGCCTTCCTCGAAGGTCTTGCCGCCCGGAAGCTTGATCTTGGAGTCGGTCAGCGTCATGCCGGACGCATCGACGAACTCATCGAGCACCGCGTTGTCGCCGCCGGCCGCCGCCGTGAACGGGTGAATGTGAATGATGCCGTCGGCGTGGGTGTGGATGCCCTTCGGGTCGTTCTGATCAGCGATCGGCTCGGCGAAGTCGTCGCACAGGTACACGCCGTACGCGGCATGCCAGTGGTCCTGGTTGGCCACGGGCGGGGTCAGGGTGGCCGGTCCCCGATCGATGCGCTGCTCGCGGCTGAAGACGATGCCGACCACGCCGAGAATGGCGACCAGACCCATGGCGCCCCACCACATCAGCGGCTTGGCGCTCCTGGTCGAGCGGCCACCGCCAGTGGAGGCAGCGCGAGAGACCTTTTTGGAGTTGGAGGGGCGAGCCATAGCGGCGCGACCCTACCGGACCGGGGGGGCCGACTCTGGCCACGCTGCCGTTCCGCTCGGTTCAGATCAGCGGCCGGCTCGGGTCCGTTGAGGTCGGCCTGTACCTGACGAGATACCTCAGCCGCGGCTGAAGCGGTGGTGCACCCAGGCCAGGACGGTGCGGGCCCCCAGGCCAACGGCCATGAGCGGAAGCAGGAGGCGCTCCACGCCGGTCGTGGTCTTGATGGCAAACCGCAGCAACGACCGGTGGTGCGCGGCGATCATGCGATACGGGCGGCGACTGGTCGATAAGCCCTGCACGTGGACGACCACAGCCTCTGGCTCGTAGACGACATCCCAGCCGGCTCGTCTCACCCTCCAGCACAGGTCGACATCCTCGGCATACATGAAGTAGGCCTCGTCGAAACCCTCGACGTCGCGCCACGCCGCGGCCCGAATGAGGAAGCACGACCCGGAGACCCAGTCGACGTCGCCCCGCTGACCGTGATCCCAGTCGAGCATGCGGTAGCGACGGGTGAACGGGTTGGTTGGCCACACCATGCCGAGAAAGGCGTGACCAATCGAGTCGCGCAGCGACGGGAAGGTCCGGGCCGACGGATACAACATGCCGTCTGGGGTGTCGATGCGCGGGCCGACGACGCCAACGCGGGCGGTCGACTCCGCCGCTGCCATCATGGCCTTCACGCTCCCCGGGCCCATGACCACGTCGGGGTTGAGCACGAGCAGGTCACACCCCTCGCCGAGATCAGCGGACCGGGCTGCGGCGCGATTGACACCTCCGCCAAAACCAAGGTTGGCCCCGGTCTCGAAGGCCACCACCGACGGCTCCGCCGCGGCAAGGTCGCGCAGCGACCCGTCCGTCGATCCGTTGTCGGCAACGACGATGTCGGTGACGCCCTCGGCCTGCAGCGAGCGCACGCAGTCGAGCAGGTGGGTTCCGGCGTTCCAGTTGACGATGAGAGCGACCGGCGTCACAGCCGGGAGCGAAAGTAATCGGCGGTTCGCTCCAGCCCTTCGCGGAGCTCTACTTCAGGCGCCCAGCCCAACAGTTCGGTCGCCATGGTGATGTCGGGCTTGCGTTGCGTCGGGTCGTCGACGGGCAGCGGCTCGTACCGGAGTTCGGTTTCCGCTCCCGTCACCTCGATGACCATCTCCGCCAGTTGGGCAATGGTGAACTCGTTGGGGTTCCCGATGTTCATCGGACCGGTGTGGTCACCATCGAGCAGCGCCAAGAAGCCGCTGATCTCATCATCGACATAGGTGAAACTGCGGGTCTGGCTCCCGTCGCCGAAGATAGTGAGCGGCTTGCCCTGCAGCGCCTGCACCAGAAAGTTGGACACGGCCCGACCGTCATCGGGGCGCATGCTCGGCCCGTAGGTGTTGAAGATGCGAACGATGCGCACGTCGACACCGTGGTGACGGTGATACGCCATGGTCATGGCCTCGGCGAACCGCTTGGCCTCGTCGTAAACACCGCGAGGACCGATCGGGTTCACGTTGCCCCAGTAGCTCTCGGGTTGGGGGTGGACAAGCGGATCGCCATAGACCTCGCTCGTCGACGCCAGGAAGAAGCGGGCACGCTTGTCCTTGGCCAGGCCAAGGAGGTTGTGCGTGCCCCGGCTGCCGACCTTCAGGATCTGGATCGGGATCCGCTCGAAGTCGGCCGGCGACGCGGGGCTGGCTAGATGCATGACGGCATCGACGTCGCCTGCGACGTGGACGAAGTTGCTGACGTCGTGGTGCTGAAACGTGAAGCTGGCCTCGCCCATGAACGGCTCAATGTTGCGGAGGTCGCCGGTGACAAGGTTGTCGATGCCGACGACCTCGTCGCCCCGGGCCAGGAGCGCGGCGGTGAGATGCGAGCCAAGAAAGCCGGCCGCTCCGGTGACGACGACGCGGCTCACGGGCGTCCCAACGCCTCATAGATGAAGCCGTGGCGGCGAACGGCGGCCTGATCGAGGAGGTTGCGGCCATCGACAATGCGAGGTGAGGCCATGACGCCAGACACCTTCTCGAAGTCGGCCCACCGGAACTCATCCCATTCGGTCAGCACGGCGAGCACCTCGGCGCCCTCGGCCGCGGCGTAAGGATCAGCACACACCTCGACCCCCTCGACGTCGTGGTGAATGGCTGGGTCGTAAGCCCTCACCTTGGCGCCCTTGGCGTTGAGGCGGGCAATCACTTCGAGTGACGGGGACTGGCGAAGGTCGTCGGTGCGGGCCTTGAACGTAAGGCCCCACACCGCGATGGTCTTGCCGTCGACCGACCCGCCAGCATGGCGGATGATCTTGCCCGCGATGCGCTCGAACTGCTCCTCGTTGACCTCGATCACGCCCCGCAGAAGGCTGAAGTCGTAGCCGTTGTCCTCGCCAATGCGAATGAGGGCTCGCGAGTCCTTGGGAAAGCAACTGCCACCCCAACCCGGTCCTGGCTTGAGGAACTCGAAGCCAATCCGCCCGTCGTAACCCATTCCGACGACCACGTCACGCACGTCGGCGCCGACCGCCTCGCACAGGTTGGCGATGGCGTTGACGAACGAGAGCTTCGTGGCGAGGAACGCGTTCGATGCGTACTTGATGGTCTCGGCCGAGGCCGGATCGGTGACGATGACCGGAGCATTGATGGCGCTGAAGAGTGACGCGACCCGAATGGCGGCGGCTTGGTCCTCGCTGCCGATCACGATGCGGTCGGGGTGGAGGCAGTCATGCACAGCCGAGCCCTCGCGGAGGAACTCAGGGTTCGACACGACGGCGACGTTCCCGCGGCCCAGGGCCCGTTCGACGACGAGAGTCGAGCCGACCGGAACCGTCGACTTGTTGATCACGACCGTCTCGGGCTCGAGCACCGGCCCGATCGAACGAGCCGCGTCCTCGATGTAGCTCAGGTCGGCGGATCCGTCCTCGGCCTGGGGCGTCGGCACGCACAGGAAGACGAACTCCGCTTCGGCCGCGGTGACCGCCTCGGCCGCGCCCACCACGAACGAGAGGCGTCCATTCTCAATACCTTCAGCAACCAACTCGGGCAGGCCGTCTTCGAGGATCGGGACATCGCCCTTCTGAAGGCGAGCGACCTTGTCCTCGTCAACGTCGCCGCACACCACGCTATGACCCAGATGAGCCAAGTATGCGCCGGTGGTTAACCCCACGTAACCGGTGCCAATGACTGCGATGTTGCTCATCTAAAGACCTACTTCCACGAGAAGACGATCAAGGCTGTCCTGCCACGGGGGAAGGAGGGGCAACTGCTCGGCCCGGAGCGCAGCGTTGTCGAGCACCGAGTATGCCGGTCGCGGCGCCGCCGCGCCGTACTCCTCCGTCGTAGTGGGTTCGACCATGCCAGGGTCGAGTCCTGCCCTGGTGACGACGGCTTTGGCCAACTCAAACCAGGTGGTTTGTCCCTGGTTGGTGACATGGTGGATGCCCGGACGGCGGTCGACCGCGAGACGTCGAACCGTTTGGGCAAGGTCGTCGGCGAAGGTTGGGCAGCCAGTCTGGTCGGCCACGACGGTCAACCGATCCCGCTCCCGTGCGAGGCGGAGCATTGTCGTGATGAAGTTCGAACCACCGGCCCCGTTCAGCCACCCGGTTCGTACGATCGTCGCGGATGGCCCAGCCTCATGCTCGCCGGCCAACTTGGAGCGCCCATAGACCGACTGCGGGTTGGTGGCGTCCCACTCGCGGTACGGAGTGGTCGCCGTGCCGTCGAACACGTAGTCAGTCGAGATGTGCACCAGGTGAGCCCCGAAACGGCGAGCGGCGTCGGCCACGTGCCTGACCCCAAGCGCGTTCGTGGCAAAGGCCCGGTCGGGGTCGGCCTCGCAGGCATCGACCGCGGTCCAAGCCGCGGAGTTGACGATGATCGCGGGTCGAAGCTCGCCGACACAGGCCAGCACTTGGTCGCGGCTGGTGAGATCGAGAGCGGCGCGGTCGAGCGCGAACAACTCGACGTGCGGCGCGTCGAAAACGGTGGCGAGCGCGGAGCCGAGCTGGCCGCCGGATCCGGTAACGACCACCTTGGTCATCGCTGCCACGCACGCTCCTCAACGACCGGTGACCGACCCCGCAGGGGCTCCCACCAGTCGCGGTTCGCGGCATACCAGTCGATGGTCTCGGCTGCGCCGGTCTCCCACTCGATGGTGGGTTGCCAGTCGAGCTCGGTACGGATCTTCGACCAGTCGAGCACGTAGCGACGATCATGGCCCGGCCGGTCCGGCACGATCTCCATCCGGTCGCGCGGCTTGCCGAGGTGATCGAGGACCGTCGTGGCGATCTCCATGACGGTCTTCTCCACGCCAGTACCTACGTGATAGGTCTCCCCGATTCGCCCTCGGTCGAGGACGGCCTCGATCGCCCGGCAGTGATCGATGGCGTGCACCCACTCGCGGCGGTTCTCGCTCGATGCGTACACCGGAAGCGGACGATCATCGAGTGCGTAGGTGATGAACAACGGCAACACCTTCTCGGGGAACTGATACGCGCCGTAGTTGTTGGCACAGTTCGTGATCGTGATCGGAAGGTCAAAGGTCTCGGCGTACGCACGCACCGCGTGATCGCCAGCCGCCTTCGACGCGTTGTATGGCGTTCGAGGCCGATACGGCGACGACTCGGTGAAGATCTCGTCAGTGTCGAGTGCGAGGTCGCCGTAGACCTCGCACGTGGAGATGTGGTGGAAGCGATCGACCCCGACTCGACGAGCCGCCTCACACAGCTGCTGGGTGCCGAGGGCGTTGGTTCGGAAGAACAGGCTGGGATCGAGAATGGCCAGGCTGTTGTGCGACTCGGCGGCGAAGTTAACCACCGTGTCAATTCGATGCGCCGCCATGACGCCCTCCACCGCCTCCAGGTCACCGATATCGCCCTGCTCGAACGCGTACCGGCCATCGAGGTCGGCCAGATTGGCCAGGTTTCCTGCGTAGGTAAGCAGGTCAAAGACCACGACCTCGTCATCGGGCCGATTGGTGACCCAGTGTCGGACGAAGTTTGATCCGATGAACCCGGCGCCGCCGGTGACGAGAAGCCTCATGGCCCAACAGGCTAGGCGGGCTTCACCCAGCCGAAGGATCCGCGGCCAACCGAAGAATGTGGTCGCCATACGACGAATTGGCGTGGCGCTCCCCCTCGGTCTGCAACTCACTCGTGGAGATCCAGCCCATCCGCCACGCCACCTCTTCGAGGCAAGCGATCTGCTCGCCTTGCCGGTGCTCGAGCACCTGCACGAACGTCGACGCGTCCATCAGGCTGTCGTGAGTACCGGTGTCGAGCCAGGCCATCCCCCGTCCCAGCATCTTGATCTTCGCCGATCCGCGCTCGATGTAGACGTTGTTGACGTCGGTGATCTCGAGCTCGCCCCGCTCAGACGGGCGAACGCTCTTGGCGATCTCGGGCGCGTCGTTGTCGTAGAAGTAGAGGCCGGTGATTGCCAGGTTCGAACGCGGCTTGGTCGGCTTCTCCTCGATCGATAACACGCGCCCGTCCCGATCGACCTCGGCAACGCCGTAGCGCTCAGGATCTTGGACGGGATAGCCAAACAGCACGCAACCCTCGGTGAGCCCGGCGGCGTCCTGAAGCTCCTTGGCCAGGCCATGGCCGTGGAAAATGTTGTCGCCGAGAACCAGCGCGACCGTGTCAGATCCGACGTGGTCTTCGCCGATGATGAGCGCTTCGGCCAAACCCCGTGGCTCGGCCTGCTCGGCATAGGAAAGTGCAACACCAAAGCGGTCGCCCGAGCCGAGGAGCCGCTCGAACTGGGGCAGGTCATGCGGGGTCGAGATGACGAGGATGTCGCGGATGCCAGCCAGCATCAGCGCCGACAGCGGGTAGTAGATCATCGGCTTGTCGTACACCGGCAGCAGTTGCTTGGAGACTCCCAGCGTCGCCGGGTAGAGCCTGGTGTTACGGCCGCCGGCCAGCACGATTCCCTTCACGGACAACTGCCTAGCACTGGTCGGCCGCCGTGTCTCCAGAGGGCTCGGGCGCGGGGCCAGGCGCCGTCGACGGCGGCGGCGTCGAGGACGCCGGAGCGGCTGGCGCTGCTGCCCCCGAGCCGATGCCTGCGTACTCGGCGCCGGTGATCAGCACGACGTCGAGGCCCCGAAGCGTCTTGTCCTCGCGAATCTTGGTGCGGCCCTTGACCTGGCTCTGCAACAGCAGCGCCTTGTCCTTCTGCCCGGAGCCGTACCGGATCTCGGTGAAGGTGTACTTGAAGGTGTCAGCATCGCCCGCGCCGACGACGTTGTAGCCGGCGCCGGTTAAAGCCGAGGCTGTGTCGCTGGCCTGGCCGCCCTTGCCGCTGCCATTCAGCACCCGGACCTGTACCTCGGACGGCGACACATCAGGCACCGCGCCCGGGTCGAGGCCGACGCCCAGGAACTTGTCGATGGCTTCTTGTGCCTCCGCCGCCTTGAGCACCTGCACGTCCAAGCCGTTGATGAACTTCCGGTCGGTTGGCAATGTGAAGGTCTCAACCGCGCCTGGTTCAAGCGAGCGGAAGCGCTTGGCCAGGTCGAGCATCTCGTCGGCCGCGAACCCCTCGTCGATCTTCAAGTTGTTGCGCCCGGTGTTGATCAACTTATGAAGGACGACTGGGTTGCGGGCACCCTTGCCGATCGCCCGCTTCATGGCCCGGCGGCTGAAATCCTGCTGCCGCTGGATGCGGCCGAAGTCGGAGGTTGGGTCGGTTCGCCAGCGACCCGATTCGAAGTACTCGTAATGACGGCTGCGGACATAGGCCAGTGACATTTCACCATTGAATCGAACGCAGCCGGGGTTCTCGATGTTGAGGCCGGTCACCTTGTCGCGTGCACGCGACGGGATGTAAACGTCGACCCCGTCAACCGCGTTGACCAGGCTCCGGAACCCCACGAAATCGACCTGGACGTAGTGGCCGATGTCGATCCCAATGTTCTCCTGGATCGTCTTGATCAGGTTAGCGACACCTTCGTCCGGGTCGGTCGACTCGAAGGCGGTGTTGATGCGGTTACAGCGGTGGGTGCTGCCCTGACAGGTGCCGGTGGTGCCCGCAATCGGCACGTACAAGTCTCGCGGGATCGACAACATTGCCGCCCGCTCCAGGCGCGGGTTGACGTGGAGGATGATGATCGTGTCACTCCGCTGACCGGCCACGTCGGTCTCGCTGCCGAAGCTCTTGGTCTCGCTGGAGTCGATCGTCGCTCTCGTGTCGGAGCCGACCAGGAGCACGTTCATTGGTTCGCCCGGGTCGTCGTTGCCCTTGAAGATCCCTGCCAGTCCGCCGACCTTGGGGAACTGTCCGTACTGCCACATGAAGTAGCCATAGGTGGCAGCCACGCCCAGCACGCAGACGGCGACAAAGATGTTGGCAGCGATCAGCAACCGGCGCGGCCACCGACGCGGGGCTCGTCCGACTGCCTCCGAGGGGGAGGCCACGGGGGGAAGGTAGCAGTGAGGTTGCCGGAGTTCAGATCGCCCCATCCGGCCGCAGACGCTCGATCAGCGGACGGGAAGACCCTGTTCGCGGCTGATGACCAGGCGCTGGATTTCGCTGGTGCCTTCGCCGATCTCGAGGATCTTAGAGTCGCGGTAGAACCGGCTGACCGGCGTCTCGTCCATGAACCCGTATCCCCCGAAGATCTGGGTGGCCTCTCGCGTGGCGGTGACCGCGGCCTCGGTGGCGTACAACTTGGCGATGGCTGCAGCCTTCTTGAACGGGCGGCCCTCATCCTTGAGCCACGCCGCCTTGTAGGTCAGCAAGCGTGCGTTCTCACACATGACCTCGAGATCGGCGCACTTGAAGGCCACCGCCTGATTGGTGCCAATGGGCTTCCCGAAGGCGTTGCGGTTCTTGGCGTACTCGACCGACTCATCGAGGCATGCCTGGATGGTTCCAACAGCCAGCGCGGCGATGGCTACCCGTCCCTCATCAAGGATCGCCAAGAACTGGCGGAATCCCTTGCCCCGATGACCCAGGATGTTCGCCTCCGGCACACGGCAATCTGTGAACGTGAGCCCGTGGGTGTCGGACGCGTGCCAACCCATCTTCCGATAGGGCGGCTGCACCTCGAACCCCGTGGTTCCCGAAGGGATGATCAGCGAGCTGACCTCGTCGTCAGCGGTGCGCGCCGTAACGGTGACGAGGGAGGTGATCGGGGTCCCGGAGTTCGTGATGAAAGCCTTCTCCCCGTTGACCACCCACTCCCCGCTGGCGTCGTCGAGAGCGGCCTTGGTGCGCGTGGCCCCGGCGTCGCTCCCACCGTCTGGTTCGGTGAGGCCGAACCCGCCGAGCGCCTTGCCGGCAACCAGATCGGGCAGCCACTGGGCCTTTTGCTCGTCGGAACCGAACTGAAAGATGGGGTTGGCGCCAAGGCCGACCCCGGCCTCAAGGGTGATCGCCATCGACTGATCGACCCGTCCGAGCTCCTCGATGGCGATGCAGAGCGTGGTGAAGTCGGCGTCGGACCCGCCGTACTCCTCCGGGAAAATCAAGCCGAACAGGCCGAGCTCGCCCATGGCCAGGACCGTGTCGGTCGGGAACGTGTGATCTCGGTCCCATTCCTCGGCGTGGGGTGCGATCTCCTTCTCGGCGAAGTCGCGCACCACCTTGCGGAACGCGTCCTGCTCGGGGCTGAAGTCGAACTGCACGGGTGCGCCTCCCACGGCTTGCTGGGGCCGCCGAAAGCGGCGGCCGCTTCGCGATCGTAGGCTGGGGGCGTGAGTACCTCGCTCGCCGTGGTGGGCGATCAGCTGGCGACCGGACTTGTCGATGTCACCTCTGACCTGTCCGCGCTCGACTCCGAGGGGTTCTGGGTCGTCGTGGCCCCGTTCGATGGCCCGTCCGTGTGTGCCCGGTTCGACCATGTGAGAGCGGCAACGCCGTGGCCGGGTCCTCGCTGGAATGGCCCTCCCGCCCGAGCGTGGCGCTCCTCGCTCGACCGCCACGCGTACTGCCAAGCCGTCGACACCATCCGAGAGCTAATCGCCGCGGGCGACGTCTACCAGGTCAACCTGTGCCGCATCCTGTCCGCGCCGCTTCCTAAGGGAGCTGACGTCGCGGCGCTCGGCGCGGCGTTGGCCGCTGGGAACCCCGCGCCGTATGCCGCGGTCGTGCGGCTGCCGAGGCAGGGCATTCACGTGGCGTCGGCCTCCCCAGAGCGCTTCATCCATCGGGACGGTGCCATGGTCGAGTCCCGGCCGATCAAGGGCACCGCGGCAACCAGGACCGGCTTCCTCGGCAAGGACCGGGCCGAGAACGTGATGATCGTCGACCTGGTGCGGAACGACATGGGCCGGGTGTGCGACTGGGGCTCGATCACCGTCCCGTCCTTGTGCGAGATCGAACAGCACCCGGGACTGTTCCATTTGGTCTCGACTGTGCAAGGGCGACTGCGCGCCGGCGCCGGGTGGGCCGACCTGATCGAGGCCACCTTCCCGCCGGGATCGGTAACCGGGGCGCCCAAGATTGCCGCGCTGGAGACCATTGCCAAGTTGGAACCCACCGGACGGGGGCCGTACTGCGGGGCGATTGGATGGGTCGACGCCGACACGAAGGAGGGCGATCTCAACGTGGCGATTCGCACGTTCTGGTTTGAAGCTGGCGAGATCCACTTCGGAACCGGTGGCGCCATCACCTGGGACTCCTCCCCCGAAGGTGAGTGGGCTGAGACGGAACTGAAGGCCAGGCGCCTGCTCTCGGTGGTGTCGTCGCCATGACCGTGGTGTGGATCAACGGCGTGGTGTGCGATGACACCGAGGCCAGGGTCAGCCCTTTCGATCATGGCCTGCTGACCGGTGATGGCGTGTTCGAGACGCTGAAGGTTTACGGCGGCGTTCCGTTCGCCTCCACGAGGCACCTCGACCGGCTGCGGGTGTCCACGTCGGGAATGGGCTTGGAGTGCCCGCCACCAGCTGAGCTGGTCGAGGCCATGAGCCGCGTGATCGAGGCCAACGGCATCGACGACGGACGCATCCGGATCACCCTCACCGGGGGCGTGTCGCCGCTCGGCTCTGACCGGGGTGCTGACGGTCAGCTCGCCGTGGTCGCGGCCGGCCCTCTGGCTGAGTGGTTGCCCAGCACCGATGTGGTGGTCGTGCCGTGGCCGCGCAACGAGCGGGGCGCGCTGTCCGGCCTCAAGACCACGTCGTATGGAGAGAACGTTGTCGCCTTGGCCTACGCCAAGGAGCGCGGCGCCGGTGAGGCCCTGTTCGCCAACACCGTGGGCGACCTCTGCGAAGGAACCGGGTCGAACGTTTTCTATGTCGTCGACGGGCGCCTTCGGACCCCGACGCTGGCTTCCGGATGCTTGGCCTGGGTCACCCGGGCCTTGTTGCTCGAGCTCACCGACGCCGACGAGGTGGACGCGCCAGTCGGCGCACTGGCCGCCGCCGAAGAAGCGTTTCTCACCTCGACCACCCGCGAGGTGCAGCCCATCAGGGCCGTCGACGGCGTAGTGCTGCCCGCCGCACCTGGCCCGGCCACCACCGCGGCCGCGGCCGCCTTCGCCGACCTCGTCACGCGCGACCTCGATCCCTAACCCGCCCCGCCC
>JBPCMH010000020.1:0-3038 GCA_051002495.1 Acidimicrobiales bacterium | reverse complement strand
GGCCAGCGCAATCGCCCGGTGTGGGTGACCGAGGTGGGGGCAGGTGTGGCCGCGGCCAAAGGGGTCCCAGCGGAGGTCGTGGCGGATGCCACGTGGGCCGGTGTGGAGGCCGTCTTCGGGTTGCGGCCGCATTCCAGCCCTGCCTAGGGTTTCGCCCAGCCTCATCTGCTGCCGACCCCCGACCGGGGGCACCGAGCGTCTGAGGAAGGGTGGAGATCCTGCATAGGTCTGACGCGCCGGTTCGCCGGCTGGTGTTTGCGCTGCTGCTCCCGGCTGCGATGCTCACGATGCTCGTGAGCGCGTTGGCCCTGGTTGGCGACGCCGAGCCCAAGCTCGTGGTTGAGGCCCAGGCCGCCGAGGCCCAGCCCAGCGCGGCCGATCTAGCCGATCGCGGTGTGGCCCGTGCGAACCGCTCGGGTCTCCGCCAGGCCATCGCCGAAGCAACCATCACGCTGGCCGGGCCCACGACGGTGCCTCCGACCACGTCGCCCCCAACCACCGCTCCGCCGACCACCGTCCCGCCGACCACCGTCCCGCCGACCACTGCTCCGCCGACGACGGCCAAGCCCGCGCCCACCGCCACGGCCAAGCCCGCGCCCACCACCACGGCGCCACCGTCGAACCAGGCCGAGGGTGAAGCTTCTTGGTACGACCATCAGGCTGGCACCTGCGCCCACCGCACCCTCCCCTTCGGCACGAGGGTGAAGGTCACCAACCTGGCCAACGGCAAGAGCGTTGGCTGCACCGTGGGCGACCGGGGGCCATTCATCGAGGGTCGGATCATTGATCTCGACCGCGCCGAGTTCGGTCAAATCGCCGACCCATCAGCCGGGGTCATTCGCGTCCGCATCGAGTGGTGATTGCCTCGGCCATCGGCTGAGGTGGGGTGATGACCCTGAGCCGCACGGAGATCCGTGGGTTGATACAGCGCCATGGTCTACGGCCGAGCCGGGCGCTTGGGCAGAACTTCGTGGCCGACGCCAACACGGTGAGGCGCATTGCTCGGCTGGCCGAGGTTGGTCCCGGCGACCACGTCGTCGAGGTAGGCGCAGGGCTTGGATCCCTGAGCCTCGCCTTGGCCGAGACCGGTGCGTCGGTGACCTCGATCGAGCTCGACCGGCATCTCCTCCCGCCGCTCCGAGAGATCGTCGCCGGCCACGGCATCGAGGTGTTGGAGGGCGACGCCATGACGCTCGACTGGGACGATCTGCTGGCGGACGGCCCAGCCTGGGTGTTGGTGGCCAACCTGCCTTACAACGTGGCGACGCCGTTGGTAGCTGACCTCCTCGACGGCGTTCCGCAGATCTCCCGGATGTTGGTCATGGTGCAGTTGGAGGTGGGGGAGCGCCTCGTGGCCAAGGTCGGCGACGCCGCCTATGGAGGCGTTTCGGTCAAGGTGGGGTACTGGGCCGAGGCGCGCCTGGTGGGCAAGGTTCCGCCGACGGTCTTCATCCCGCAGCCGCGGGTCGACTCGGCCTTGGTTGACATCAGACGGCGCCCGGCGCCGGCGGTGGACCCGGCGGAGGTGGCTGCCGATCGACTGTTCGCCTTGGTACGAGCGGGCTTCGGCCAGCGCCGGAAGATGCTCAGGAGGTCGCTGGCCGACTTGGCGACTGCCGAAGACTTCGCCGCCGCCGGCGTGCGACCAGAAGCCCGAGCCGAGGAACTCTCGGTGACCGAGTGGGGGAGGCTGGCCGCGTGCGTGTTCCCGCCAACGCAAAGCTCACCCTGAGCCTGCGCATCACCGGCCAACGAGACGACGGCTTTCACCTCATCGATGCGGAGATGGTGAGCCTCGACCTCGCCGACGAGCTCGAGATCAGCGTCGGCACCAACGCCCTCCCGCCCGACGATCTGGTGTCCCGGGCGCTCAAAGCCGTCGGGCGCGACGCCGCGGTCCGGCTCCACAAGCACATTCCGGCCGGGGCCGGACTCGGTGGCGGATCGGCCGACGCGGCGGCCATTCTCCGGTGGGCGGGCTGCACCGACCTCGATCTCGCCGCTTCGATTGGGGCTGACGTGCCGTTCTGCTTGGTGGGTGGCCGGGCGAGCGTCCGCGGCATTGGCGAAGTGGTCGAACCCTTGCCCTTTGCTGATGTGGACGGCGCGACCTACACCCTCCTCACGCCGCCTGTCCACGTCTCCACGCCGGAGGTGTATCGGGCGTGGGATCGGTTGGGCGGACCGAGCGGGGATGGCCCGAACGATCTGGAGCCTGCCGCCGTGCTCGTCGCCCCGGAGTTGACCGTCTGGCGTGACCGCCTTGGGGATGCCACTGGTCAGATCCCGGTGCTGGCTGGGAGCGGCGGCACCTGGTTCGTCACCGGCTCGTTCGAGGGGATCGACGGGGCGGTGATCGCGCGGGCAGTTCGTCCTTGACGAACCCTGGGTACCGGTCCATCGCTGGCTGCCGCCGGTTCGCTTGTGGCCCTTGATCACCACTACCGTGCACGCCGTCATGGGATCTCTTATCAAGAAGCGCCGCAAGCGCATGCGCAAGAAGAAGCACAAGAAGTTGCTGAAGGCCACCCGCTGGCAGAGGCGGGCTGGCAAGTAGGCCTGACCAGAGCGACGACGACCGCCCCAGTGGGGCGGTCGATTCGCGTCCCGGACTCGTCCGGGCACGCGCCGACGTCGCTACCATCAGAACGTTCCTTCCGGGGTGGTGTAATGGCAGCACCGCAGGTTTTGGTCCTGTTGGTCGGGGTTCGAATCCTCGCCCCGGAGCGGCTTGTCGTGAGCGGTGCCGCCCTTGTTGCCTGCCGCGGGGGTAGAACTAGACCATGACTTATCGACCGCTGTCGGCCGTCGTGCTCGCCGCCGGCGAAGGCACGCGCATGAAGTCTTCCCGTCCCAAGCCGCTCCACCTGCTGTGTGGACGGGCCATGGTTCTCCACATCCTCGATGCCCTGGCCGAACTCCCGCTCGATCGGGCAGTCGTCGTTGTTGGGCACGAAGCTGAACAGGTCACCCGAAAGCTGCAGGACCAGGCCCCGCCCGGGCTGGCCATCGACTTCGTCGAGCAACGCGTGCAGCGC
>JBPCMH010000019.1:0-2662 GCA_051002495.1 Acidimicrobiales bacterium | reverse complement strand
GAACAACCTCATGCGGGTCACGCTGCAGGCGCTCGCCGCGGTCATGGGCGGAACGCAGTCGCTTCACACGAACGGCTACGACGAGGCGCTCGGACTGCCGACCGCGAAAGCGGCCACCCTCGCGCTGCGCACCCAGCAGGTGATCGCCTTCGAGTCGGGCGTGGTCGACACGGTCGATCCGCTGGCCGGGTCGTACTTCGTTGAGAGTCTCACCGACGGGGTCGAGGCGGCGGCTTGGCAGTACCTCGAGAAGATCGACGCCATGGGCGGGGCGGTGGCCGCCATCGAGGCCGGGTTCATGCAGGATGAGATCACGCAGGCCGCGTATGACTTCACCCGGGCCGTCGACCGCGGCGACAAAGTCGTCGTCGGCGTCAACCGCTACGTCGACGACGACCATGGTGAACCGGATGTGTTTCCCATCGATCCCGCGCTCCAAGCCCAGCAGGTGGCCAAGGTGCAGCGGACCCGCGCTGAGCGCAATCAGTCCGAGGTCGACGCCAGGTTGACCGACGTCGAGGCCGCGGCCCGCGGCACGCAGAACGTTCTCGTGCCGATGAAGGAAGCGCTCAGGGCCAGGGCGACGTTGGGTGAGGTCAGCGACGTCTTGCGGGGCGTTTTTGGCGTGCATCAGCAGCGCAACTAGCTCAGCTGTTCTCGTCCTCGGTGATGATCTGGCTGCAGAGGTCGAGGCATTCGTTGCAGATGTGGCCCCGCCCGCCCCGGACGACGGCCTTGACCTCGGCCGCCCGCTTCGAGCAGAACCCGCACGGTCTTCCGTCGATCAGCATCGAGACCTGGCGGGGCCCAGTCATGGCCTCGCCCGACGACGCGACCGACGACGCCGCGGCCACGCACTCACCACAGACGTAGACCCCGGGTCCGGCGATCAGCTTGGCCACCTCTCGCTGGTTGGCGTTGCAGAACGAGCAGCGCATCGCGATCTCCCGCCGCCGCCCACCGGATGACTCTCCGGGTTCGGGCGCCACGATGCGTTGGGACGACGCGACGCACCGGTCGCAGATCACCACGCTCCCGTCGACACTGGCCGCCGCGCTGTTGCCCTGTCGACCACAGAACGAGCATGCCTCGCTCGACGCCTGCAAAGGCGCGCCGGCTTCCGTCGCTCCCGACACGATGCCAACCGCCCGCTCCACGCACTCGCCACAAATGAAGCGTTGTCCCGGTGCGGCCAGCATGCGGTCGACCTCAGTCCGGGGCGCGCCGCAGAACGAACACGCGCTCGCCGCGGCCTCCTCGCCTTGGTCCTCGGTGAAGCGCACGACCGCAGTCGACTCCTTCGACTCCACCTCGACGACTGCGTCCTCACCGACGATCTGGTGGACCCGCTGGTGGCTCATCCCGAGGGCGTCTGCGATCTCCCGGAACGACCCGCCGCCAGCGTGCAGGGTCCGGATCTCACGGTGGTAGGCGCCGCGGGCTTCCCACAGGTCGTCTTCGATGCGCTCGAATGCCGAACGGGAATCAAAGACGCGGGCGAGCTGATCAGGGTCGAGAACCATGTGTCTAGTGGTAATGGACGGCGGGCCGCCCGTCAAGTGTCACTAGACGGGGTGGCAGGGACGGTACCCTCCGGGAATGTCCGTCCGGTTCGTGATCATTGGGGGAGGCCCAGGCGGCAATGCGGCCGCTACCCACGCGGCGCGTCTCGGCGCAGATGTGACGGTGATCGAGAGCGACATCGTGGGCGGCGCGGCGCATCTATGGGATTGCATCCCGTCCAAAGCCATGATCGCTACCGGCGGCGCTATGGCGCTCACCCGGCGGGCCCAGGGCATGGGGCTGGCCCGCCTCGACGCCGAGCTCGACTTCGAGGCCCTGCGGTCGCGTATCAACGGCATCGAAGATCGCCTGAACGCCGCGACCACGACGCTGTTGGAGAGCCAGGGCGTGCGCATTGTGCGAGGCACCGGCCGGGTGATCGGAGCGCATCGGGTGGAGGCCGAGCTCGAAGACGGCACCACCGAGTCGTTCGACGCTGACGCCATCCTGGTCGCCACCGGGAGCCGTCCCCGCTTGCCCGATTTTGCCCAACCCGATGGGGTTCGCATCCTCACCACCCGCCAGGCCTATCCGCCGCCGGAGCTGCCCCGTCACCTGGTCGTGATCGGCTCGGGGGTGACCGGCGTGGAGTTTGTGCACATGTTCCGCAACTTCGGCTCAGAGGTAACGCTCATCGTGAGCCGCCAGCAGGTGCTCCCCGGCAAGGACCCCGAGGTGGCCGCGGCTCTCGAGGAAGACTTCCTTGCCAGCGGCGTGCGGCTCTTCAAGGGGGCCAGGGCCCAGGACATCGACGTCGATGGCGACACGGTGAAGGTGCGCTGCGACGACGGACGGGTAGCGGAGGGGTCGCATGCCTTGCTGGCCATCGGCTCGATCCCCAACTCCGACGGCTTGGGACTGGAGGAGATCGGCGTGGAGATGAACGGTGGCTATGTGACCGTGAACCACCATCTGCAGTCGAGCGTTCCGCACATTTATGCCGCGGGTGACCTGTCCGGGAAGCTCCCGCTGTCGTCGGTTGCCTCGATGCAGGGGCGCAAGCTGGCCGAGCACGTGATGGGCTTGCACACTCGCGAGCACCGCCACCTCGACTACGACAAGGCGGCCAGCGCCATCTTCACCGAGCCCGAGATCGCGG
>JBPCMH010000018.1:0-5096 GCA_051002495.1 Acidimicrobiales bacterium | reverse complement strand
CCGTCGACCCGATCACCCCTGGCCTCATCGATCGACCGTATGTCGCCAGGGAACTGATTCCCTACGGCTCCGATGCCTCTGCTGACCTCCTCATCGCGCTCGATCGCCGTTTGCAGGAGAACGTGTTGGAGCCGCAGGCGTTGGCGCCGATCGCACGGCTCATGGGCGTGGGCGACGTGGTGGTCCGCAACGACATGCAATACGAGCGATACCGCGCCGCCCGCCCGTACGACGTCTCCGCGCTCGTGGCAGAGGCTGGTGGACTCGGTCCGGCCACGGCGTTCGGTTCACCTCGCATCGACCGGCCCGACCCCAGGGCTTCGATGTTCGACGAGCGGGCCATCGCGTCTGGCCGATGGGATGGGTTGCTGGCGCCGGTGCTGATCTTCCCGGTCAACCAGCCAGTACCGATCATCCGGACCAAATCGGTCGACCGAGTCGTCATTCTCGCCGGAAGCGGAGAGGGGATCGTCTCCGCGGCAACCGCCGGCGTGCTCGGGGGTGACGAGCTCATCAAGTACGCGGCCGCTATGACCGGAGCTGAACTCACCGAGGCGAGTGGCTCACCGGTCATTCTCACCGACAGCAACCGTCGGCGGGGTCGTCGATGGCAGGGAGTCCGGGAGAATGCAGGCTTCACCGAAGGCGTCGACGAGGTCCCGCTTCGCACCGACCTGTCCGACAACCGGCTTGAAGTGTTTCCTCCCGACCCCTCAGGTCGCAGCCAGTCGGTCGTCGTCCGTGATGGCGGAGTCGTTGCAAGAGCCACCAGCTACGGAAACGCTGTCACCTTCACCCCAGAGCATCGCGCCATGCAAGCGGTAGACGGTGATCCGGCCACGGTGTGGCGGACCGGTGCCGAACGCGACGTGCGCGGCGAGCGCCTGGTGTTGGAGTTCGACCCGGCAGTCGAGGCCGGTGAGGTCCGGCTGCAGCAACTACGGCCCGGTGCGTCCAACCGGTCGATCACTGCGGTCGATTTGATCTTCGATGGTGTGGAGAACTCTGCAATGAGGGTTGGGCTTGGCCCTGAGTCTCAAGCTGAAGGAACGATCGCGTCGTTCCCGACCCGTCGCATTTCCCGTCTAGACGTTGTTGTCGCCGACGACAGCTCCGGCCGGCGCGATCGTCCCTTCCGTCCGGCTCGCTACTTCGGCCTCGACTCAGTTGGGTTCGCGGAGATCTCGGTCGCCGGTCGACGAGGGACGGAACGAGTCCGTCTCCCTACGAATGTGCCAACGCCAACGGACCGCCCGCTGTCGATTGTCCTCGAACGGCTCAGGGCCGACCCGTCGGAACGGGTGCGAAGCGACGAGGAGATCGCCTTGCGGCGCGTCTTCCAACTCGACGGCGCGCACTCGCTCGCTCTCACCGGTGGGGCGCGGGTGTCGGCCGTTATGCCCGACGATGCGGTGGATGCCCTGCTGTTCCCCACAGCACCGGGGCGTTTCACTTCATCACGGCGCCTAACCGGCGACCTCGTGCGCAGAGCCAGATCGGCCTTCGACAGCGACCTCTCGACCGCGTGGACGCCTGGGTTCGGGTCGGCCGCGGATTGGGTGCGAGTAGAGGTTGATTCTCCGGTGACGCTCACGTCCATCGCGCCGGTCGTCGTCGACAAGGGGGTGCACTCACTGCCGCGCCAGCTCACCGTCACGACCGAGGTCGGGCCGTCGGTCGTGGTCGACCTGCCCCAGGTTGCCGCCGACGGAGAGGGGATCGTGCGCTACCCCCCAATCACGCTGGCGCGGCCCTTGACCGGATCGGCGTTCCGGTTCGACGTCTCGGCCGTGCAGGAGCGCACCACGACCGAGTGGTTCTCTGGCACGCAGATCGCCGTTCCCGTTGCGATCGCCGAGTTCGGCGCGGCTCAGCTCACATCGGATCTTCCAGATGGTGACCGGCTCTATGACTCCGGCTGCCGAAACGACTTGCTCACCGTCGACGGTCGGGCGGTCCCCGTCGCCGTAACCGGGACCATCGACGTCGCGCTAAACCGTCAGCCGCTCTCCGTGCGCATGTGTGGGGGACCGCTCCGCCTCGGCCCCGGCACGCACACACTCGACGGCGGCCCTGGTCAGTCCACCGGGATCGATCTCGATCGGTTGTTGCTCAACAACCCACAAGCGACGACCACGGCGGCGATTGCCGCGCCGCCGGCCTCGGTCATCGACACCACCGCGACCAGTGCGGTTGTGGAGATCGCCCAGGCCAGCGCGGGTGAGCCCTTCTGGCTCGTGCTCGGACAGAGCAGCAACGACGGCTGGCGGCTCAGGGTCCGCGGCGCGACGGTCGGTGATCGCATGCTGGTGGACGGCTACGCAAATGGGTGGTTGGTCACGCCTGTTGACGATGGTGCTCTGCGCCTGTCGCTCGAGTGGACGCCGCAGCGGGCGGTTGACCGGGCCATCGTGGTATCGGCGCTGGCCGTGGGCTTGTGCCTTGTCCTCCTCCGATGGCCGCGTCGGACCCGGTGCCTGCACATGAGCATGTCGAAGCCGGCCCTCATCTACGAGCCCGCCCTGATTGCGTTGCGGAGTAGCGAGTCGGCCCTGCCCACGCAGGCAACGCTTCTGATCGCCCTCGCGTCCGGAGCGCTGGCCGACATGGTGATCGGCCCGATACCAGCCGTCGTGACCGCCGCCGCGGCGCTCGTCGCGGCGCGCGCTGGCATCGGTGGACGCGTGCTGATGCGGTTTGCCGGGCCTGCGTTCTACGCAGTCGCCGCCGCCTACGTCGTTCTCCGCCAGGCCAAGACGCACCCCACCCCAGCCTTTGAGTGGCCGGCCGAACTCAGCGCGGTTCATGGTCTGGCCTTGACCGCCGTCGCGCTGCTTGCCGTCACCGTGGTCGTCGATCGAGCCCGGTCGAGACATCAGCGCTGAGGTCATGATCGAACCGGTTCGTGCGTGGCGTCTCCCTGCGCGTTTGGAGTTCGCTGTCCGGAAGCGGGCAAACCCACTCGGCTTCGACAAACACCAGCCCAATTCCTCGCGTACAGGTCGGGTCGGAGCGGTTGCGGGCTACATTCTCGGGAAATGGTGACTACGGTCACAGTTTGCAGTACCCAGGGGGCATCTCGACCGGACGTATTTCGGGCGGGATGCTCAACACCACAACCGGGAGGGAACCACGTGCGCTCACCTCAGAGCAGGCAGGGCTGGAACTTGTCAAGACTGCTGGCGCTGGTCACCGTCATGGCTTTCATCGTCGCAGCATGCGGCGGTAGCAGCAGTGACGATTCCAGCGACGGCGGCGTCAAGAAGACCGACACTGTCGATGAAGGGACGCCCAAGCCGGGCGGTTCGATGTCGATCGGCTTGGAGGCCGAGAGCACTGGTTGGCAGCCATGCGTGAACTCGCACTCCACCTCCGGAGTGATCGTCATGACATCCATCTATGACCCACTGATCGCCCGAAACGCGGACGGCGACTACACGCCGTACCTCGCCCAGTCGATCAAGGGCAACGACACCAATACCGAGTGGACGCTCAAACTGCGGTCTGGCGTGAAGTTCCACGACGGAACCGATCTCACCGCCGCGGTGCTGAAGGACAACTTCGACAACAACACCAAGGCGGAGACCTCGACTTGTCTCGGTGCGGTCAAGACCATCACCGAGGTGCAGGTTGTCGACGACCTAACGGTTAAGTACATCCTCGACTCGCCATTCGGCCCGTTCCCGTCGCTTCTGACCGGGGCCGTTGGCTATCCGTTCTCTCCCACCAACGCCAAGGCCAAGGGTGAAGACGTCGCGGCCAACCCGGTCGGTACCGGGCCGTTCAAATTCGGCAACTGGGAGCGAGACTCCAAGCTCACCGTCACGAAGAACGCGGATTACTGGCGGAAGGGTCTTCCCTACCTGGACGAGGTTGTCTTCCGGCCCATCCCGGATGAGGATGCCCGGCTGGCGTCCGTGAGTTCCGGCGAGATCGACATCATCCAGACGCAGCGTCAGGAGTTCGTGAAGCAGGCTCGTGATCTGGGCAGTGCGGTGAAGACCTATGAGCACATCGGCAACAACTGCGGCGGCTCAATCTTCAACACCACCGTGGCCCCGGTAGACGACAAGCGGGTCCGCAACGCACTGGCCAACGCCATGAAGCAGGAAGACCTGATTGCCATCCTCGGAGGCAAGGGCATCAGCCCGCCGTGCACGCAGTTCTTCTCGAAGGACTCGCCGTGGTACTCCGAAAAGGTGGCCAAGGCCTACCCGGGCTTCGACGTGGCTAAGGCCAAGTCGCTGGCCGAGGAGTACAAGAATGATCCCAAGCGGTCCGACGGCAAGAAGCCGGGCGACCCTCTCACAGTGCAGTTCAACTGCCCGGGTGATCCCACCCTGATCGCGGTGGCGCAGGGCTATCAGCAGATGGCCCAGGCTGCAGGCATCGTCATGGAGCTCAAGCAGGTGGAGCAGGCAACCCACATCGGCAACGCCGTGGGCAAGCCCCCGTTCACCTCAGCTGACTACATGATCAACTGCTGGCGGCTCGGTGGACAGGGCGACCCTGACTCGGTGCTGTTCAACCAGTACGGCTCGCCCGAAGGCAACGCGTCGAACGTCACCAACTTCGACAACGCCGACGTGCAGGCCCAGTTGAAGATCGGCCGGGAGAGCGCGGACACCGACGTCCGTAAGGCTGCCTACGAGAAGATCGGCATGATCTTCTCTGAAGAGGTCCCCCACGTCTGGACTGGTGCCACGGCCACCTCGGTCGTCACCAAGACGAATGTTCGGGGCATCGCTGGCTGGAAGCTGCCGAATGACTCCACGGGCATCGGCCCGGAGGAGAGCTACGTCGCCGCTTGGGCGCTGTGGCGAGCCTGATCCTCAGCTCCTGCACGAGTTGATTCACCCCTAAGAACCAGAGAGGTACAAGAGGCATGGAGACGAGCAGGAGGCTGTTCGGATAGTGCGCACGGTGCTGCGTAAGTTCCTGACACTCATCCCAACAGTCCTGCTCGTCTCCATCCTCACCTTTCTGCTGACGAGCCTGCTGCCCGGCGACCCGGCGCTGCAGGTGCTTGGCGGGGCAGAGCCCAACGAGCAGGCCATCGCCGCGGTGCGGGCCGACCTCGGGCTCGACAAGCCCCT
>JBPCMH010000017.1:0-11534 GCA_051002495.1 Acidimicrobiales bacterium | reverse complement strand
TCGGTAGGATTCCCTACTAGTCCGGTCGTGATTCAACGGAGGTTCCAACGTGCCTGTCGAAGTTCGCCTTCCCACTGTCCTGCGTCAATACGCGGGCGGACAGGCCACGGTGCAGGCCAACGGCGAGAGCCTCGGCGAAGTCTTCAACGACCTCGTCCTCCAGTTCCCGCAACTCAACGGCCAGGTGGTCAACGAGGACGGCTCGCTGCACAAGTTCGTCAACATCTCCGTCAACGACGACGACGTCCGCTACCTCGACAAACTTGACACCAAGGTGACAGCGGGCGACGAAATTACGATCCTGCCCGCCGTCGCTGGCGGCTGAGTAGGTCCGTGGCCGTCTACGGCTCCGTGCTCGACCTGGTCGGCAACACGCCGCTGGTCGACATCTCGCGGCTCAGCCCCAATCCCCGGGTCCGCATCCTGTGCAAGTTGGAGGGGCAGAACCCGGGTGGCTCGGTGAAGGACCGGGTCGCGTTGTCGATGGTGGTGGAGGCGGAGAAGGACGGCTCGCTCAAGCCAGGTCAAACCATCATCGAGTCGTCTTCGGGCAATACCGGGATTGGGTTGGCCATGGTGGCCAAGGTCAAGGGTTATGAGCTGAAGATCGTGCTGCCGGAGAACGTATCGGTCGAGCGCCGCCAACTGCTCGAGGTGTGGGGCGCCGAGATCATCTCGTCGCCCGGCGGTGAGGGCTCCAACGGTGCGATGCGTCGAGCTCAGCAGTTGGCGGCTGACAACCCGGCGTGGTGGTTCCCGTTCCAGTACGGCAACGCGGCCAACGTGAAGGCTCACTACGAGGGAACTGGTCCCGAGATCTGGCGGGACTGCCCTGAGATCACCCACCTCGTCGCCGGGCTAGGCACCAGCGGCACGCTTGTCGGGGTCGGCTCGTTCCTCAAGCAGCGGAATCCGCTGGTGCAGGTGTGGGCCGTCGAGCCGCCGGTCGGTGAAATGGTGGACGGGCTCAAGAACTTCGACGAGGGCTTCGTGCCGCCGATCTTCGTCGACAACGACGGCTACGACTTGCTTGACCGCAAATTGATCGTGCGACCGCGTGAATCGATCGAGTTCACCCGAACGCTCATCGATGTCGGCGTGTTCGCGGGCATTTCTTCCGGGGCCGCGCTGGCTGGTGCCCACAAGGCCGCGAAGCTCATCGACGAGGGCGTCATCGTGATCGTCGCCCCCGACGGCGGATGGAAGTACCTTTCGACCGGCGCCTGGACCGATGACCTCGACGAAGTCACCGAACGAGCGAAGAAGATCATCTACTTCTAGCCGTCGGCTCTGTCGGGTTCACCCTGCCATACCCCCGGCGACCAATGCCGGGCACGGTGGCATAGGGTCGGCGGTGATGGACTTGGGCGCGATAGAGACCACGGCATGCATCCGCATGGAGCGCGGCGCTTATGACTACATCGCGGGTGGCGCCTTCGATGAGATCACCTTGGCTGCCAACGTGGCGGACTGGGCCAAGGTCCGCCTGCGGCCGCGAGTGCTGCGGGCGGTTGGCACCGTTGACACCGCGACGACGCTGCTCGGCACACCGGTGGCCAGTCCGATCGGGGTGGCGCCGACCGCCTTTCACCGCCTCGCTCATCCCGAGGGAGAGGAAGCGACGGCAGCCGGCGCGGCCGCAGCCGGAGCGATCTACGTGCTCCCGACCCGATCGACCACATCCGTCGACGACGTGGCGAGCAGCCTCTCCGGTGCGCCGTTCTGGTACCAGGTCTATGTCCTCACCGACCGAGGCTTCACCGGGGAACTCGTCGATCGAGCGGTGGCCGCCGGAGCCTCGGCGCTGGTGCTGGCGGGTGACACCCCGGTGCTCGTGCGACGGCTGCGCGATCTGGTCAACGCCTTTGAGCTTCCGTCGAACTTGGGTGCGGTCGAGAGCTTCGACCGGCCAGGCAACCTCGCCGACCAGGACCCGAACATCACCTTTGACGAGATCGGCTGGCTGGCCGAGCGGAGCGGTTTGCCGGTGGTCGTCAAGGGTGTGCTCCGTGCCGACGACGCGGCCCAATGTGTGCAAGCGGGGGCGCGTGCCGTATGGGTCTCGAACCATGGCGGTCGCCAACTCGACGGAGCGATCTCTACGGCTGAAGCCCTGCCGGAGGTGTGCGAGGCGGTGGTCGCTGATTGCGAGGTGTACGTCGACGGCGGTATCCGCCGCGGTACCGACGTCCTGAAGGCCCTGGCCATGGGAGCGCGGGCGGCGTTTCTGGGGCGGCCGGTGATCTGGGGACTGGCGACTGGCGGTGCCGAGGGTGTGCGGGAGGTCCTGCGTGGACTGTGCGATGAGTTGGAGCTCGCCATGCAGTTGGCCGGTGCCGCCAGCCTGGACGAGGTCACGGGTGACTTGTTGCGCGTCGGACCACCACGGGGGGAGGGGCGCGGTGGCTGACGAGGTCGACGAGGCCGTGGTCATTGCGGCCCAGAAGGGCGACGCGCAGGCTTTCGCGGAGATGGTGCGTCACTACGACCGACGGCTGCGCGCCGTGGCCTACCGCCTGCTCGGGGATCGGTCCTCCATGGACGATGCGCTGCAGGAGGCCTACGTAAAGGCCTACCGAGCCCTGCCCGGCTTTCGGACCGGCGCGGCTCCCGGCACGTGGTTGTACCGCATCGTCTACAACGCGTGCCTCGATGAGCTCCGTCGCCGCAAACGGCGTCCGGTGCAGCCATTCGACGACGCCGGGTTGGATTCGAGGCCCGATGGCGCAGCGCCGCCAGCCGACGCGGGCTTGGCCGGTCGGGGCGACCTCGAAGCCGCTCTCGCCTCGCTGCCGACGGATCAGCGGATCGCGCTCCTGCTGGTTGATGCGCATGGCTATGACTACGCCGCCGCGGCAGAAATCCTCGGCGTCCAGACCGGCACCGTCGGATCTCGGGTGTCGCGTGCACGGGCCACCGTGCGTTCGATGCTCCAGCCGCAAGACGAACAGCAGTCACCCGACCGGGATGCGAAGGAAGACAGATGAGCGACGAACACGACGACGAACTCGGCGCGGCCCTGCGCGACTTGAATGTCCCCGAGCACCGGCCCGGCTTTTGGGAACGCCTCGAGCGGCGGCTGGAAGCGGACGAGGTCGTCGATGGGTCGTCTGACGGCGCCTCGTCCAAACGGGTCCCGGTGTTGTCGGCGTTGGCGCGCTACCTGCCGCTGGTCATCGCGGCTTTGGTGATCCTGTTGATCATCATCCTCGTCGTGTTTTAGGGGCGGCGCGACGGTTGTCCAATCTGCCATCACGTAGCGTTGATGCTGATGGACGACCGGCCGATCGGCATGTTTGACAGTGGGTTTGGCGGGCTCACTGTGGCGCGGGCGCTGATCGACCTGCTCCCGGACGAACACCTTGTGTACTTCGGCGATACTGGGCGGTACCCGTACGGATCAAAGACCCTCGACGACGTGCGGGGATACTCCCAGCAGATCGCGCAGTACTTGGTCGATGACCACGACGTGAAGTTGCTGGTCGTCGCGTGCAACACCGCGGCCGCCGCGGCGCTAGAGCTCCTGCAGTTCGAGTTCGGCGTCCCAGTGATCGGGGTCATCAACCCCGGTGTGAGGTCGGCCTTGGCCGTCACCGACAACGGTCGGGTCGGGGTCATCGGCACGGTAGGCACCGTCGCGTCCGGTGCCTACCAGCGTGCGGTTAGGGCCCACCGAGCCAACGTCGAGCTCACCTGCACCGCGTGTCCAGGATTCGTGGAGTTCGTCGAGCGCGGTCAGACCGAGGGCGAGGAGGTGCTGATCCTCGCCGAGCGGTTGCTGGTTCCGCTGACGGAAGCCGGTGTCGACACCCTGCTTCTCGGGTGCACCCACTATCCGTTCCTAGCCCGTCCGATCGGCGAGGTCATGGGTCGGGAGGTCGTGTTGGTGTCGTCGGCCGACGAGACGGCTTTCGAAGTCCGCGGGCTCCTCGAGGAGACCGGCCTGATCCGCCGCAGCGCAGGCAAGGGTGTGCACCGATTCGTCTCCTCTGGCGACGTCGAACGATTCCGCGAGCTTGGCGCGAAGCTGTTGGGTCCTGAGGTCGACCGCGTCGTCGGTCACCAATGGGGCTGAGCCTCACCGTTCTCGGATCGTGTGGTGGCTACGCCGCCGCCGGCCGAGCTTGCAGCGGCTACCTGGTGCGGTGTGACGGCACCGCGGTTTGGCTCGATGCCGGCTCGGGTTCGCTGGCCAACCTGCAACGCCACATGAGCCCCGATCTCATCGACGCCATCGTGCTCACCCACGAGCACCCCGACCACTGGACCGACGTCACCGGGTTCCATGTCGCAGCTAAGTATGTGTACGGGATGCGCGACGTGCGGGTGATCGCGCCCGCCTCGGTGCGCGATGCGGTCTACAACCCTGGTCCGCCTCTCCGGTGGGAAATCGTGTCATCAGGAGACAAGGTGACGGTTGGCGCCCTGGGTCTGACGTTCTCACGGACCGATCACCCGGTGGAGACCCTTGCCGTGCGCGTCGATGGCGGGGGACGATCGCTCGGATACTCTGCGGACACCGGACCGGGCTGGTCGCTCGATGCCTTGGGTGACGACCTCGACCTCGCTTTGTGCGAGGCCAGCTACCTGCACGATCAGGAGGGACAGGGCCACATGAGCGCGCGACAAGCCGGTATCACCGCACGGCAGGCGAAGGCGCGCCGCTTGGTCCTGACTCACGTACGGCCGGGAATCGACCACGAAGCCATCAGAAGCGAGGGGCAGGCCGCGTTCGGCGGGCCCGTCGAGGTGGCGACCGAGCACATGGAGTTTCAGCTGTGAGATCAAGCCGCGCCCACGACGAGCTGCGCCCGCTCCGCATCCAACGGGACTGGACCGACATGGCCCTGGGGTCGGTGTTGATCGAGATGGGCCGCACCCGGGTGTTGTGCACCGCGTCGGTCGAAGAGCGCATCCCGCCGTGGTTGCGCGGCAAGGGCCGGGGCTGGGTGACTGCCGAGTACTCGATGCTCCCGGGGTCGAGCCCCGAGCGGGTTGACCGCGAGGCGGCGAAGGGCAAGCAGTCGGGGCGCACGCAGGAGATTCAGCGGCTCATCGGTCGCTCTCTGCGCGCCGTGACCGACCTCACCGTGCTGGGCGAGGTGCAGATCACCGTCGACTGCGACGTGTTGCAAGCCGATGGTGGCACGCGGACGGCATCGATCTGCGGCGGCTTCGTCGCGTTGCACGACGCCATCAGCCGACTGGTCGCCCGCGACTCCACCAAAGCCCATGCGATCACCGAGCCGTGCGCCGCCATTTCCGTCGGGATCGTCGAGGCGGTCCCCCTGCTCGACTTGGAGTACCGGGAGGACGTCAAAGCCGAGGTCGACATGAACGTGGTGATGACCGCTGGCGGACGTTTCATCGAAGTGCAGGGCACCGCGGAGGGCCTGCCGTTCAGCCGCAGCGAGATGGACGACATGATGGGCTTGGCCGAAAAGGGCATTGGCGAGATTGTGGAAGCGCAGCGGGCCATCATCGCCACACCGCCACCTCCCCGTTGAGGTCATCGTGCCCTTCGTGATGGCGTCGGCCAACCCCGACAAGGTGGCGGAGATCGCCGCGATACTTGCTGGCGTGGTGCTGCTGCCGCGCCCGGCTGCTGTCTCCGACGTCGAGGAGACCGGTGACACGCTGAAGGCCAACGCCAGGCTGAAGGCGGTGGCGCTGGTGGAGGCGACCGGCATCGCCGCGATCGCGGATGACACGGGCCTCGAAGTGGCCGCGCTCGACGGACGACCCGGGGTGTACTCCGCGCGCTACTCCGGAGAGCGGGCCACCTATCAATCGAACTGCGCGTTGTTACTGCAGGAACTTCAGGGCTCAGCCGATCGCGCCGCGCGGTTTCGCACGGTCGCGTTGGCCCGGTTTCCTGACGGCCGGGAGTTAATCGCCGAGGGCGTCGTCGACGGACGGATCGCCCCGTTCGCTCGCGGCGATCAGGGCTTTGGCTACGACCCGGTGTTTGTCCCCGATGACAGTGACGGGCGAACGTTCGCCGAGATGACGGCGGAAGAAAAGCATGCGGTCTCGCACCGGGGCCGGGCCTTCCGCGCCCTGGGTCTCATGCTTGAAGCGACGGAGACCGCGTAGCGGCTAGCGCTTCGGGTCGCGTGTGTAAACGGCGAGGGTCGTGAAGGACGGGACCGGTCGATCAGATCCGACAAGCCTTCACCAACCGCGCATGTCGACCGGCCATCGGTCGACGATCTCGTCGCCCCGAACCAGCCACATGTCTTCGTGGTAGGCCACCGTCGGGTCGACGTGAGCGGGCACAACGCGCACCCGGTCGCCGACCGCGTGGGGCTGATCAGGTGCGAACGTGAGGTGTTCGTCGGAGCAGAACCAAACCTTGGCGCCGGGCAGGCTTGGGTTGCCGTGGTCCATGCCGAGTGACTTCAAGCCGCAGTCGGCGACGACCCATCCGTCGGAGACCGACACGACCGTGGAAAGAACCGTCAACGCTTGTCGGAACGGGAGCTCAAGCTTGTTGTAGGCCGTGTCCATCAGTGCGGATGAGCCTGCCTGGAGCTCTTTGGCCCATGTGTTGATGTCGTGGGTGCCGGTCCCGCCCGCGGTCACCAATTCGCCGCCGACGTCGGCGTGAGCGGCCAGGAGCAACAGCATCGCTTGCTCAACCTGGGCCAGGCGTTCGGCCCGGTCGGGGTTGCCGACCACGTGGCCCTCGTATCCCATCACGCCTCGCACCGTGAGGCCCTGTTTGGCCGCTACTTCTGCGAGCCGTCCGGCATCTTCTGGAGGACAGCCGCAGCGAGGGAGCCCCACGTTGACGTCGATGACGACCTCGCGAATGCCGCCACCGACGGCGGCAGCGATGGTCGCCTCTGAGTCGACCGCGACAGTCACCCGCGAACCGGCCTCCACCAAGACGCCGAGGCGGGTGGTGTCGACCACCTCGTTGGCTAGCAGAAGGTCGGAACCGAGCCCCGCGCCGGCCAGCACCTCCATCTCCCGGATGGTGGCGCACGTGAAACCGGTGTGGCCGACGTCGATCTGTCGCCGGGCAATCGACGTGCACTTGTGGGCTTTGACGTGCGGCCTCATCCGGTCGCCGGGCAGGGCCTCGGCCATGGTCGTCAGGTTGTGGTCAAACGCTTCGGCGTCGACGAGCAAGGCCGGCGTCTGCAGGTCGGCGATCGTGGTCGGATCGTTCATGACCGGCCGCCGTGCACGATGGCTTCTGCTTCGATCTCGACCCGCCACTCCGGGCGCAACAGCCCGGCGACGACGACCATGGTGGCGACGGGTCGGGCCTCGGCAAACAGATCGCCGTGAACCCGACCGACGGCGTCGGCATCAGCGGAATCGGTGAGAAACATGCGCGTGCGCACCACGTCGGCGGCGGTGGCACCAAGCTCGCCGATTGCCTCGAGAATGATCTCGAAGCAACGCGCCGCTTGGGTGGCCGCGTCGTCGGGACAGGTGCCATCAGACCAGATAGGCGCTGTGCCCGCGGCGAGTATCCGGTCGCCGACGCGGGTCGCACGGCTGAACCCGTAGGTCGACTCGTACGGCGAGCCGGAGAAGACCTGCTGCTTGGTGTCGCTCATGGCCGCCGACGCTACCCGGGGCCCCTCAGACGCCGCGCCGGTCACCCCAGACCAGCACGTGAAGCCTGGTGGTCAGGTTCCAGCCCCGGCCGAGGACGGCTTCGGCCAGCACGGAGGAGCGGTGAGCAAGGGCCTCCGCGTCGATGCCCTCAGGCATGATCCATATGTCGGTGAGACCGCACGCCTCGACGATGTCGGCCACCTCGTCGAGATCGGAAGGCTCGGCCACCACGAACTTGAACGAGGCACGTCCGCTTGCTTGAAACGCGCGCAGTGCGTCTGGCTGATAGCGGCGCTCCTCGGCGTTGCCGGAGTGGGCCAGCTTCGGCGACACGTTGAAGCGGTCGACGAGTGCCGGGTCGAAGGTTGGCGCGTGGTGGCCGGCCGTCTCGATCTCCGTGGCCCATCCGAGGGCGGCGAACCGATCGAGGAGAGGCACCAGGGCGCGCTGCTGGATGAGGGGTTCCCCGCCAGTGACCACGACCCGGTCGACGTTCATGGCCCGCACCTGGTCGATAACCGCGTCAGCTCCGAGCCGGGTGAGCTCGATGGCCGGGTCATGCCGCGTCCAGTCCCAGGTGTAGGGGGTGTCGCACCATGAACAAGCCAGATCGCATCGTCCGAGACGGACAAAGCCGCAGCGCCGCCCCAGCGAGGGGCCCTCGCCTTGGAACGTCGGCCCGAAGATCTCCGAGATCACGAGGTCGGGGTCATCCACCGGCTCAGTGTAGGGACGGGGGTATGGAGCCCGACTCGGCCGCCCATTTCGGGCGCTCAGTTGCTAATCTGAGGGCGCTCGTCAGAGGCACGGCGGCGGGCACCGTAGGCGAAGGTCCGCTTCAGGTCTCCCGCCAAAGGTTCAAGTACGTGCGTGGAGAAAGGAGTGGCCAGCGATGGCTACTGGCACTGTGAAGTGGTTCAACGCCGCCAAGGGGTACGGCTTCATTACCCCCGAGGACGGTACGCCCGATGTGTTCGTTCACTTCTCGGCGATTGACGGCTCCGGTTACCGCGAGCCTCGCCGAAGGTCAGAACGTCGAGTTCGACACAACCCAAGGTCCGAAGGGCCTGCAGGCGACGTCGGTTCGCGCCGTCTGAGCCTCGGATTCACCCGCTGAGCGCCGGGTCTTCGGACCCGGCCTCGGCGAACCCTTTCGCTCGCAGCGCGCACGAATCACACGAGCCGCACGGGCGCTCACCGCCCCGGTAGCACGACCACGTGAGGTGCAGGGGAGCGTTGAGTTCCAGACCCCGCCGCACGATGTCGGCCTTGGTCAACTCCGCCAGCGGCGACCGCACCTCGATGGGGTGCCCCTCGACGCCCCGCTTCAAGGCCAGCCGGGCCGTCTCCGCGAACGATGCGATGAACTCGGGTCGACAATCTGGGTAGCCGCTGTAGTCGAGGGCGTTCACCCCGATGTAGATCGCGTCGAGATCCCTCGCCTCGGCGACGCCCATCGCCACCGACAGAAAGATCAGGTTGCGGGCCGGCACATAAGTGATCGGGATGCCGCCTTGGTCGCTGCCCGGTGCGCCTGGCGCGGGAACATCGACCGTGTCGTCAGTGAGGGCCGAACCTCCCCACGCGGTGGCGTCGAGGTGTACGACCAGATGCTCCGCCGAATAGTGGTCGGCAACGGCCTTGGCCCGCTCTAACTCGACGCGGTGTCGTTGGCCGTAGTCGAACGACACGGCGACGCCGACGCCGCCACCGGCCGCGGCCTCGCCCATGCAGACCGTCGAGTCGAGCCCGCCCGAGAGCACCACCAGGCTCAGGTGCACGGTCAGGATGTACCGGTGAGGTCGATGTCGACCCAACTGTCAGCGGTCTCCCACAGCCGGATGTGGCCCACCGTCAGCCCGGCGGCCTCGAGGCGTTTCCAACAGTCGGCCGCGATGAGCTCCGCGGTGGGGTTGGGCAGCAAGTCATTGAGGTAGGTGTGGTCGAATCGGTCGAGGATCTCGGCCTTCACCGCCCGCCGAATGTCAGCGAAGTCGACCACGATGCCGTTGTCGCCGATGGGGCCGGTGACGGTGACTTCCAACCGGTAGCTGTGCCCGTGCAGGTGTCGACACTTGCCCTCGTGCCACGGGAGTTGATGGGCCGCTTCAAAGGTGAAGGCCCGGGTGACGGAGGTCGACATGACTCGACCAGCGTACCTGGGCCCCCAGAGCACTTCGACGGCTCTACGACCTCAGCGGGTCAGCAGGACCGCTCGATTGGAGCCCGGCACCGTGGCCCACACGCCACCAGCGGTGGGGGCGAGACTGATGCTCTCCGGCGAAGTGGCCGCGGCGTTGTCGAGATACCGGATGTCGCCGGCCAGGGCGTTGGTAGCGATGTCGAGGGTGATGACGGTGTGATCGGCGGTGACCGCGGCCCACACCTTCCCGTTGCTCACGGCGATGGCTGACACACCAAAGCCAGGACCCGGGACGTTGGCCGCGATTTTGATGGGCAGGCCCACGATGTTGTTGACGGCCGGATCGATGCGGGCGATGTTGCCCGTCGTGGCGCTCCCGACCCAGATCGAGCCGTGGCCCTCGGTGATGACGGCGGTGCCTTGCTCAACGAGGATGGGGGCAGCCACCGGCGTGGCGGTCACGGGGTCGACCCGGAGCACGACATGATCGAGCGAGGCGATCACCCAGACGCTGCCGTCGGCGGTGACGGCGTCGATCAGGCCGTAGCCGAGGCGGGGGGTGGTGCGCACTACCCGGCGCGACATGGCATCAACGACCGAGATAGTGCCGTCCGTGCTGTTCAGCACGTGCACCCGGTTGCCGGCAACGGCCACACCAACGGGACGGAGTCCGACGGGAGTGCGGGAGGTGATCGCGTTCGAGGCAGGGTTGACGGCGACGAGCTCGTTGGCGTTGGTGTCGGTGACCCAGATCGTGGTCGGACTGGCTACCACGCGAGCGACGCCAGAGCCGATGGCCAACGGCGGCGCGACCGCTTTGCCCGAGGACGCATCGAGGCGGCGCAGCGTGCCGTCGCCGCGAGACGTGACCCACAGCGAGCCGAAAGCCGCGACCGCGCTCTCCGGCTGGTCGGCGACCTGTTCGACGGCGAGACCGGCCAGGGGGTCATCGGCTGCCCGTGCCGGACCGGCGGCGTGTGAGCCGTGCCCGCCTGCTTGGGAGCCGTGCCTACTGGCGTGATCGGCGCCGTCGCTCTCGTCGGTTTCGGAGTGATGATCGGTCGAGGCCCCGGCGTGGGTCTGGTCGCCATCGCCCGCGGCCAGAGCATCGCCGTGGGTGCCGGTCGCGTGGTGGCTCGGAAGGGCGTAGGCGATGCCGGAACCGAGGGTCATCAGGCCGGCGACAGCCACAGCTGCGCCGACGGGACGGAGACCTGAGCGAGCCATGGCGGCGAGGCGCTTCGACTCGGCCATGAAGATGCTGCCCATCGCGGCCAAGGCGGCGAATGCGGTGGCCACGCCGTCGATCGCACCGACGGACTCGCGGCCGCCGAGGCTGGCCGGCATGCCCATCGTGCGGCTCACCAGCCAGATGCCGACGATGACGGCCGAGGTGGCGGCGATCGTGGCCCAGGGGCGGCGGCCCCGAAGCACGGCGACGGCCAGGCCGAGCTGGGCGATGGCGGCCACGATCATGAACATGCCGTGCGAAGTGGTGGCGCTGAAGTGGGAGGGGGCGACGCCGAGGTGGATGCCGCCGGCCAGGGCGAGGGTGGCGGCGATGACGAGAGCGATGGCGTTCGGGCGGTTCGACATGTGATCGGGCGCCTTCCTGGCGTGGGGGGAGGGAGGGGAAGCGAGGGGGACCCGGTCGGTGACGCAGTCGGGGCCCGTTCCCCCAGGTGGAACGGGCCCCGTGCGTTTACCGGATCAGCGTTCTGAGATTCAGAACTTCTCCGGAAACTGCTTGGCGATGGCCCCGGCCAGGATGTTGGCTTCCTTGGGCATTTCCTGGGCTGCGATGCGCAGCTTGGAG
>JBPCMH010000016.1:0-2707 GCA_051002495.1 Acidimicrobiales bacterium | reverse complement strand
GTTCTTCGGTTTCGGCGTGCACGCCGCTGTGTGGGGCACCACCTCGACCACGGTTCGACAGTTGGCGGTGCCCGACGCGATGCTAGGGCGGGTCACCAGTGTGTATCTGTTGGGCTCGCACGGGGGTTTGGCGATCGGCACCCTGTTGGGCGGCGTGGTCGCCGGCGCGTTCGGGCTGCTGGCGGCATTCTGGTTTGCCTTCACGGCGTCGTTGGTCGCCCTGGCATACCTCTGGAAGCCGATGGCGCAGGTCGCTCACGCAGCCGAGAACTAATCCTGGGATTGTGTGGCTTTGCCGGCACCGCTGAGCAATTCGACGCTCTGGTGTGCGATCTCATACTCCTCGTTCGTCGGGATCACAAAGGCCGCCGGCGCTGCACCCTCCGGGCTGATCAGCGCTTCGCCGGACGCCTGGTCGTTGCGCTGCTCGTCGACGGCCAAGCCGAAGATGGAAAGGCTGGCGAGCACGTCTGCCCGCAGCCTCGGGTTGTTCTCTCCGACGCCCGCGGTGAACGCCACCGCGTCCAGACGCCCCAAGGGTGCCGCCAGGGAGCCGACGTGGCGCACGATGCGGTGCACGACCACGTCGTATGCCGTGCGCGCGGCCTCGTCCCCGGTGTCCACCTGTTCCATCACTTCTCTAAAGTCACTGCTGCCGGTCAATCCCAGTAAACCGCTCTCCTTGTTGATGGCATGGCCGAACTCGGCTGCCGACATGTCGGCGACGTTCGCCAAGTGCCCGGCCACGGCAGGGTCGAGATCGCCGGTCCGGGTGCCCATCACCAGGCCGTCGGTGGGGGACAGGCCCATCGAGGTGTCGACGCTGCGCCCGCCGGCAACGGCGCACGCAGAGGCGCCATTGCCGAGGTGGATCACGATCGAGTTCACGTCTTCCAGCGGCCGGTCCAGCAGCGCGGCGATTCGGCGGGAAACGTAAGCGTGGGAGGTGCCATGGAAACCGTACTTGCGCACTCCGTACTCGTGGCGCCACTGGCGAGGGACGGCATACTCGCTGGCCGCCAGTGGCATCGTGGCGTGGAAGGCGGTGTCGAAGATCGCGACGTGGGGCACATCCGGAAACGTTTGTCGCGCGGCGACGATGCCTTGCACATTGGCCGGGTTATGCAGCGGTGCGAGTGCAGCAAGGTCGCTGATCGCCGCGAGAACGTCGTCGTCAATCTGGGTCGGCCCGCTGAAGGCGTCACCGCCATGCACGACCCGGTGGCCGACAGCAGCCACGCCAGCGCTGGCTAGGTCGGGACCGTGGTTGGCGAACTGCTCGCTCACCTGCGCGAATGCCGCAACGTGATCGGGACAGTCAAAGTCGACGGTGGTGAAGCGTTCGCCCGTGGTGTCGTGCCGGGCGTTCGAGCCCTGCTCGCCGATCCGCTCGACCAGCCCGGTCGCCAGTGAGCTGCCCGACTGTGGGTCGATGAGTTGGTATTTGAGCGACGAACTGCCCGCGTTGATGACCAGGACGGTGTCGGTCACGGTTCAGCCCTTCGCTTGGATGGCGGTGATCGAGATGGTGTTGACGATGTCGCGCACCGTCGAGCCACGGGACAGGTCGTTGACCGGCATCCGCAGGCCCTGCAACACCGGTCCGATCGCGACAGCCGATGCGCTGCGCTGGACCGCCTTGTAGGTGTTGTTGCCGGTGTTGAGGTCGGGAAAGATCAGGACGCTGGCGCGGCCCGCGACGGTGGAGTCCTTGAGTTTGGTGGCCGCCACCGATGGGTCGACCGCAGCGTCGTATTGGATGGGACCCTCTACCTCAAGTTCAGGTTCACGTTCATGCACCAGCGCGGTAGCCTCGCGGACCTTCTCCACGTCGGCGCCCGTGCCGGAGCCCCCGGTGGAGTAGGACAACATCGCCACCAACGGCTCGAGACCGAAGGTGCGCGCGGTGTTCGCAGACGAGATGGCGATGTCCGCCAGCTGTTCGGCGTTCGGCATCGGGTTGATCGCGCAGTCGCCGTAGGCCAAGACCCGGTCGGCCAGGCACATGAAGAAGACGCTGGAGACGACGCCCACGCCGTCGGCGGTCTTGATGACCTCGAGGGCTGGCCGGATGGTGGCGGCCGTGGTGGTGATCGACCCGGAAACCATGCCGTCGGCTGCACCGGCGTGCACCATGAGCGTCCCGAAGTATGACGGGTCAGCCACGACATCCCGGGCCTGATCTGCGGTGACGCCCTTGTGAGCGCGCAGCTCGGCGTATGTGTCGGCATACTCCTGGCGAAGTTCGTCGCTGGTCGGGTCGATGATCTGGGCCCGCTCGATGTCCAGGCCCAGGGAGGTCGCTCGGGCCCGGATGTCGTCTTCGACACCGAGCAGCGTCAGGTCGGCGATGCCGCGTGCCAGCACGGTGTCGGCGGCGCGCAAGATGCGGTCCTCCATACCCTCAGGCAGCACGACGCGAGCACCCGCTTTGCGAGCGCGAGCGGTCAACCGGTGCTCGAACATCAACGGAGTGACCACGCTGGAGGTCGCGCTGGTGGCAGGGGAAATGGCTTCGAGGTCGAGGTGATCGCGCACGGTGGTGCGGGCACGTTCAATCTTGCGCGGCGCATCCGGGGTGATCGCGCCGACAGCCTTCTCGGCCGCGCGGGCGACCTGCATGGTGCCGCCGGGGGCCCGAATGATCGGCAACTCCACGTTGAGTCCCTCAAGCATCGTGGTGCTCTGTTCGGAGAGTTTAAAGCCC
>JBPCMH010000015.1:0-6860 GCA_051002495.1 Acidimicrobiales bacterium | reverse complement strand
CGCCCCACCTTCTCGTGCTCGTCCTATTGCTGGGCGCAGGTGTCGCGGCGGTTGCGTTGATTTGGGGCGACGACCAGCCCGAAGCCGCGACCCAATCCGCGGCGGTGGTGACCACGACCGAAGCTCCGACGACCACGTTGACGCCGACCACTCCGCCCTTGACGGAGGCCGCGTCCGTCCCTGCCGCGACAACGCCGACGCGGCCGGTCGCCGCCGGTGACCCAGTCGGGTTGGCCGCACAGATCAATCGGGTCGAGCGGGTCCTGCATGACCCGGCGACACCAGAGGCTGACCTGGCTGCCGCGGCAATGGAGCAGCAGGTGGCCTATCGGAAACTGGTCGCCACGCCCGAGTGGAAGGCAGAGGTGACGGCGCTGGTCGACGCCGCCAACCGCCCGTGGCTCGAGAAGGAGTTTCTGGCCGGCTCCAAACTGCGCTCGATGATCAAAAAGCCCAAGGACAGCCTGCCGAAGTGGAGAATCGTCGCCCCCGCGCCGGCCGCCGAGCTGCTGGGCTACTACCAGGAGGCCGAGGCCGAGTTCGGCGTGCCGTGGACGTACTTGGCGGCCATCAACCTGGTCGAGACACGCATGGGTCGAATCAGGGGAGTCTCGTCAGCCGGCGCTCAGGGACCCATGCAGTTCATGCCGCCAACCTGGGCTGCCTACGGCGGTGGCGGTGACGTCAACTCCAACCGAGACGCCATCATGGGTGCGGCGCGGTACCTCAAGGCCAACGGCGCCCCAGGCGACATGCGCAACGCCCTTTGGAACTACAACCACCACTTCGCGTATGTGGATGCCGTGAGCGCGCATGCCGAGCGGATGGCCGAGGACCCGGGGGCGTTCCGGGCCTATCACGGGTGGCAGGTCCTGTATGTCACGGTGAACGGTGACGAGTGGCTTCACGAAGGATGGGAGAACACCGGCAGCTGAAGGTCGAAGGTGGGTGGCCGAACACAACGAAATCGATCTTGTGCCTGACGCTTCAGCTGCCGGTGAGTCCGCATGTTCCTGCGGCGAGGTCAGCTCGACCCGGCCGCAGGTGATCAAGACAGTCGGTCAGTCGTTGTCCTGTGCGGGTGCGTCATCATCGCTGTCCGAACCGGCCTTGCCGTTCGAGTTCCCGGCCCTGTCGGCAGCCTTCTCTGCAGCCTTGTCAGCGTTGTCGGATGAGCCATCCCGTCGAGCCGAGCCGTCGTCGGCAACATCATCGGCAACATCATCGGCAACATCATCCGCGTCAGGACCGTCGTCGTCGACATCGGAGCTTGACGGCGCTTCGGACGAGTCGTCGCACGCCTTGGCCGCCTTGGCCGAGCTGTTCGACTTGCCCTTGCCGGAGGAGTTCCCCGTCGCCTTCACGCCATCGACGCACTTGTCGGCTTTGAGCTCGTCAGTCTCCGGACCTTCGACGTCGTCGTCGCCGTTGATCGATGACAGCGGCTTGCCGCACGTGGACGCCTTGGCCGCGGCGAGCGCCTCTGCGCCCTTGGCCCGCTCCTGCTTGAGGTACTGGCCGCGATTCCGGGCCGAACCGTTGTCGCCGGCCACGCACTCCTCGCCGAAGTAGCGCTCGGTGCCAACCGGCACCGACACACCGACCTTGGCCAGGGTCTCGCTGGCCGCGTCCTGGGCGGGCGCGGGCAGGGCGCCGGCAAAGGCCAGCCCGGTGCTGCCGAGCATGAAGCCGGCCACCAGGGCCGCCGCCACCCTGAGCTTGTCAGCCAAACCGCGGCGGCGGATGCGCACCGAGGCCATGGCCTGCAGATGCGCGGCCTGGACGTGCGGGTCGACCGACTGCTCGCCCATGCGACGGAGTCGGGCGGACAGCGTCGGCGTTGGGCCGTCGAGATCGTTGTGCGGGGTGGTCATGTCACTGTGAGCGTTCGCTACCCCTCTGGGGATACGGCCTGTTCAAGATTTTTCAGCGCACGGTGTTGGAGCGCCTTGACCGCACCCACTCGCCGCCGGGTCACCTTGGCCACCGCCTCGATCGAAAGGTCGGCCACGAAGCGCAGCACGACGACCTCACGCTGATCGGGCGTGAGCCCGTCGAGTGCGGCAGCGAGGGCGGGGTCAACGCCGTCGAGGTCATCGTGCACCGCGACCTCGGGGACTTCGCCCGGTTCATCTCGGCGACGGTTCTCTCGGCGGAAGGCATCGACCATCCGGTTGTGGGCAATGCTGAACACCCAGCGTCGGCACGCGTCGTCGTCTCCCTTGAACCCCTTGAGGTCGCGCGCCACCTGAACGAATACCTCGCCGAGCACGTCCTCGGCTTCTGGCACGCGCTGGGAGCGGAGGTAGCCGAGGACCTGGGGGGCCAGCCGTCGGTAGAGCGTGCCCGCGTTCAGGCCTTCGCCGTCAGCGCTGGTCGATGGGGACGTACGCACGCTCCTCAACGCCGACGTAGAGCTGTCGGGGGCGGGCAATCTTCGACTCCTGCACCAACATCTCCTCCCAGTGGGAGAGCCAGCCGGAGGTGCGCGGCATGGCAAACAGCACGGGGAACATCTCGATCGGGAATCCCATCGCCTGATAAATGAGGCCCGAGTAGAAGTCGACGTTCGGATACAGCTTGCGGTCGATGAAGTACGGGTCGCTGAGCGCGACCTCCTCCAGCTTCAGCGCGATGTCGAGCAGCGGGTTCTTGCCCGTGATCTCAAATACCTCGTCGGCCACCTTCTTGATGATGCGCGCCCGCGGGTCGTAGTTCTTGTAGACCCGGTGACCGAAGCCCTGAAGGCGCTGACCGCTGCCCGACTTCACCTCCTCGACGAACGCTGCCACGTTGTCGATCGACCCAATGCTGGTCAGCATGCGGATGACCTGCTCGTTCGCCCCGCCGTGGCGAGGTCCGTACAGCGCCGCACACGCAGCCGCGGTAGCCGAATATGGATCGGCATGGGATGAGCCCACCACCCGCATCGCCGTGGTTGAGCAGTTCTGCTCGTGGTCGGCATGCAGGATAAACAGCACGTCGAGCGCATGGGCCAACGCCGGGTTGGCGTCGTAGCGAGGCTCGGCGATCTTGTACATCATGGACAGGAAGTTGGCCGGGTAGCTCAGCGAGTTGTCGGGATAGATGAACGGCATTCCCATGCTGAACCGGTACGCGGCCGCGGCCAGCGTCGGCATCTTGGCGATCAGGCGGACGATCTGCTTCCGGCGAGTCTCCTTGTCGTCGATCTCGCTGGCCTCAAGATAGAACGTGGAGAGGGCGGCGACGGCCGACACCAACATGCCCATGGGGTGGGCATCATGGTGGAAGCCCTCCATGAACCGCTTGCGAACGTTCTCGTGAATGAACGTGTGATAGGTGACGTCCTTGACCCAGTCGCCGTACTCGGTGGCGTTCGGAAGCTCGCCGTTGAGGAGCAGGTAGGCCACCTCGAGGTAGGTCGACTTCTCGGCCAGTTGTTCGATCGGATAGCCGCGGTAGCGGAGGATGCCGGCCTCGCCGTCGAGGAAGGTAACCCCAGACTCACACGCGGCCGTCGCCATGAAAGCGGGATCGAAGAAGAGCACCCCAGGCAACGCCTTGCGCCAATCGGTCGAAGAGACCCCACCATTCTCGATGGGAATCTCGTACGACTCGCCGGTGCGGTTGTCGGTGATGGTGATCGTCTCGGCCACGTCGGCTGATCCTACTGACCGACAGGCCGCGCCCAATCCACCGACCAGCCCGACGGCCCAGCGGGTCCTCCCTCTGGCCGTTAGCCTCGACCGGCATGGTGCAGATCGGTGTGGTGTTGCCCCAGACGGAGATCGGTGCAGACCCGGGCGGTCTGCGGGCGTATGCCGAGGCGGCCGAGGAGGCGGGCTTCCAGCACATCCTCGCCTATGACCATGTGTTGGGCGCCGACACCAAGGTGCACACAGATTGGCGGGGGCCATATGACCTCGACACGTCGTTCCACGAGCCGTTCGTGCTGTTCGGCTACCTGGCCGCGATCACCAACCTCGAACTCGTGAGCGGGATCGTCATCCTGCCCCAGCGGCAGACCGCGCTGGTGGCCAAACAGGCCGCGGAGGTCGACCTGCTGGCCTCGGGCCGCTTCCGACTTGGCGTTGGCATCGGTTGGAACGCGGTCGAATACGACGCGCTCGACAAGCAGTTCAACAACAGAGGGCGGCGGATGGAGGAACAGATCGACTTGCTGCGCCGCCTGTGGACCGAGCGGTCGGTCACGTTTGAGGGGCGCTATGAGCAGGTGGTCGGCGCTGGCTTGTCTCCCATGCCCCACCAGCGGCCCATCCCGATCTGGATCGGGGGATCATCGGAACCGGCATACGAACGGATGGGCCGGATGGCCGATGGCTGGTTTCCCCAGGTTCCCCCGGGCGACCGCTTGGCCGCGGCCAAGGCCATCGTCGACGGTGCTGCCATCGCCGCTGGCCGAGATCCCGGCGCCCTCGGCATGGAGGGCCGGGTCAACTGGAACGAGGGTGACGTCGATCGATTCGTGGATCATGTCGGCCGATGGCGCGACGCGGGCGCGAGCCATGTGTCGGTGAACACGATGGGCGCGGGACTGTCCGGGGCCAAGGCGCACATCCAGGCCGTAACGCTGGCGGCCGGGGCAGTTCTCAACTAACTGTTCGCTCGACTCGGCGTCAGATCTCGTAGCGGTACACGTTGGTGTCTCGAAGCTGAAACCCGAGGCTCCTGTAAATGTGGTTCGCCGCCTCCCGCGACGGACGAGAGGTCAACTCCACGGTCTTGGCCCCACGCTGCCGGGCCTCGGTGAGCGCAGCGTGGCTGAGCGCCTTGCCCACGCCCTGTCCGCTGGCCGCGGGGTCGGCAACGACATCTTCGATCCAGGCCCGCATCGCGGTTGGGATTCTGAACATGGCGAGGGTCAGGGTGCCCACGATGTTTCCGTCGTCGTCGCGAGCGACGAAGACCACGTTGCCCGGGTCAGCGACGATCTCTTCCAGCTCCGCTCGGGACGGCGGCGAGTTGGAGCGCGAAAGGTGAGGGATCAGGCGCTCGAAAGCCTCGACCAACTCGTCGGTGACCTCGCTGACCTGTTCGACGCTGATCATGGCTCGACGCTAAACGCTGGCGGATTCCACCAATGTCCAAGTGTCCCGAGCACCGTTCTTCCTCGCATTCCCGCCACGTCGCACCCTGCGTCGGTGTCACCCTAGAGGCGACCGTCAGTCAACCGGGGGGACCGGCTGCGGCGGCGGCTGACCCACATATCGCGCCGACGGGCGGATGATCTTGTTGTGGACGGCTTGCTCCAAGATGTTCGCGCACCACCCAATCACCCTGCTCGACGCGAAGGTCGGCGTGAGCATCGTGCGCGGCACCGCGCACAACTCCATGACCACGCCTGCGTAGTACTCCACGTTCGTGTAGATGTCGCGGCCAGGCTTCAGTTGCCTGATGGTCTCGATGATGCGTGCTTCGACGTCGATGGCGTAGCCGACAAGGTCGCCGCCCAACCGCTCGGCCACCTTCCGGAGCAGCAACGACCGCGGATCGTCAGTGCGGTAGACCGGATGGCCGAAGCCCATCACCACGCCCCCACCTTCGATGATCGGGGTGATGTACTCGGCAACGTTGTCGGAAGACCCGATCTCATCGAGCATGTCGAGCACCCTGCTCGGTGCGCCGCCATGCAACGGGCCTGACAACGAGCCGATGGCGCCGGTCACCGCGGCCCCGAGGTCGGCGCCGGTGGCGGCGATGACCCGGCCGGTGAAGGTCGAGGCGTTGAAGCCGTGATCGACAGTCGTGATCAGGTACTGCTCGATGGCTCTGGCGTGCTCGGGAGCCGGAACCTCACCCGTCATCATGTACAGGTAGTTGGCCGCATAAGCGAGGTCGTCTCGAGGTTCGATCGGTTCATCGCCCTGACGCAACCGGTGGAGCGCGGTCAGCACCGTTGGCACCACCGCGGCGATCTGCATGGCGTTGGATCGCAACTCGGTTCGATCGATGTCGATGTGGGGCCGGAAGCCAGCCGCGGCGCCGATGAGCGACACCGTCGTCCGCAGCCCATCAAGCGGGAACTCGCTCGCCGCGGCGATCGCCGGAAGCAGCCCTCGCGCCGCATCGGGGATGGTGCGAAGCGGCCGGATCTCGTCGAGGAACGCGTCGCGCTGGTCGGCTGTCGGGAGCTCCCCCTCGAACATGAGATGCCAGATGCACTCCAGCGTGCGCTCCTCAGCGAGGTCGACAGCGGAATACTGGCGGTAGTGGTAGAACCCTTCGAAACCGCGCACGTCGCCGACCTCGGTCTCGGTCACCACGACGCCCTTCAGACCCTGCGGCACCTCGATGGCCGACCCCGGCAAGGGCGTCAGCTGGGCGACGCGCATCAGGTCGCGCATCGTGACGATGCCGACCAGATCGCGCCCCTGCACGACCGGGATGTGGCGGTAGCCCTTCTCGGACAGGCTGTCCCAGGCCTCGCGGACCTCGACCCCAGGATCGAGGGTGTCAGGGTGAGGGGTCATCCACTCCTCGACCTTGGCGATCGAAGGATCAACGCCGGCGGCGGCGACCCGGACGAGGTCTCGCTCCGTGAGGATGCCAATCGGCTCGTTATCGCTCACGACCACCACCGACCCCACCTTGCGCTCGTTCATCCGTTCGGCTGCAACGGTGACGGCCTCCGCCGCATCAGCCGTGACCGCGGGACGGCTCATCACGTCCGCGATCATGCGCACCTTTGCGGCTGGATCGGCCATGCGGGGTCTCCTTCGTCATCTAGATGGGGGCGGGCGTCCGAGAAGAGTGGCAGGCGGCCACATTGGGACAGAGCGACCGATTTCGGAGTCTAAGCTTGCGATTAAACCCTGACGGTGGTGTCAGGCTGCTTTCTTGACCGCCGGGTAGCGGGT
>JBPCMH010000014.1:0-3856 GCA_051002495.1 Acidimicrobiales bacterium | reverse complement strand
CATGACGACGGGCACGATCATCGGGCGGCGTCGGGTGCGTTCGCTGACGAACGACCCGACGGCCTTGCGGACGTGCCGCCGCAGCGTCTCGTAATCGAGGGCGGACTGGTCGAAGGCCTGCTTCAGGCTCTCGCGCACGCGCTCCTTGGCCTCATCGAGCAGGTCTTCGGCTTCCGGCGCGTACACCCAACCCCTGGTGATGATCTCGGGTCCGGTCACGATGGTTCGACTCTGAACGTCGACGGTGACGATGCACACGACCACACCTTCTTCAGCCAGTACCCGTCGATCGCGCAGCACGCCTTGGCCAACGTCGCCGACGATCCCGTCGACGTACAGATAGCCGGCCGGGATCTCGCCATCGAAGCGGATTCCCTTGTCGGACAGCTCGATCACATCGCCGTCTTCTGCCAGCAGGATGTTGCCAGCAGGCACCCCCATCTCCATGGCCAGCCGGCTGTGATGAGTGAGGTGGCGGAACTCACCGTGCACCGGAATGAAGTACTCAGGCTGCGCGACCGAGAAGAGCGTGCGCAACTCTGACCGCTGCGCATGACCACTTGAGTGCACCGCGGCCAGCCCCGAATGGATCACCTCGGCACCGAGCCGGTACAGCCCGTCAATGACCTTGCTGACCGCTGTCTCGTTCCCAGGGATGGCGTGCGAGGAGAGAATCACGACGTCGCCCTCGCCGACCTTCAGCCACTTGTTCTCACCAGCCGCCATGAGCGACAGAGCCGACATGGGCTCGCCTTGAGAGCCGGTCGAGATGACGCACACGTCGGCTGGGTCGAGGTCCTTGACCTTCTCAATGTCGACCAGGCGATCATCGGGGATGTCGAGCAAGCCCATGCTGCGGGCCAGCGCCACGTTCTTGCCCATGGACCGACCGAGGGTGGCGATCGTTCGGCCATTCGCGATGGCGGCGTTGGCGATGTGCTGAACCCGGTGGATGTGGCTGGCGAAACACGCGGTGATGATCCGCTTCCCGCGGTGATCTTCGAACAGGCCTTGGAGCACGCGGCCGACGTCGCGCTCGCTCTTGGTGTAGCCCTCTTCTTCGGCGTTGGTCGAGTCGCCGAGAAGCAGCCGGATGCCGTCACCGCTGGAGAGCCGACCGATGCCGGCAAGGTCGGTGATCCGGCCGTCGACCGGAGTCAGATCGAGCTTCCAATCGCCGGAGTGCAACACGATGCCCTGCGGTGTGTGCACGGCGAGTGCGAAGCCATGCGGCACCGAGTGGGTGACCGGCAGGAACTCAACGTCGAACGGACCGATCGTGCGTCGCTCCTTGTCGGCGACCGGGTTGAGGTCGACTCGGCTCAGCAAGCCAGCCTCGTCGATCCGGCTCTTGGCCAGGCCCAGGGTGAGCTCCGAGCCATAGATCGTCAGGTGCTCCAACTGACGCAGGAGGAATGACAACGCGCCAACGTGATCCTCGTGTCCGTGAGTGAGCACGCACGCCTCGAGCCGGTCGGCGTTCTCATACACATCGGTGAAATCGGGCAGCACGAGATCGACGCCGGGCATATCAGCGTCGGGGAACATGAGACCGCAATCGATCATCAGCAGCCGGTCTTCGGCTTCGATCAACGCGCAGTTCCGGCCGATCTCGCCGAGACCGCCAAGGAACATGATGCGGATGGGATCAGCCATGAGAGGTTCGACCGAGTCCGCTCAGAATCTCGCGGGCTCGCGCTTCGAGGTCGATGCCAGGCGGCTCGATGTTCGGCAGCCGGCAGTGGCCGCCCGGCTGGCCCAGAACCCGCAACATGGCCTTCGCCGGCAGCGGGTTGGGCGTGAGGTCGCTGGTCTCGAATGCGAACGACGGCACGAGGCGAGCGTTGACTTCACGGGCCTGATCAACATCACCCTTGCCGAACGCAGTAACCATGTCGGCGTGCTCGGCAGCGGCCCAATGCGTCGCGACGCCGATGACGCCGACCGCGCCGATCGCCAGAAGCGGCAGGGTGAAACCATCGTCACCGCTGTAGAGCTCGAAGCCGTTTGGCGCGTCGGCCAGCAGGGCGGCACTGGCTGCCGGGTTCCCGGATGCGTCCTTGACCGCCACGATGTTGTCGACGCTGCGGGCCAACATCAGCATCGTGTCGGTGTCGATCTTCCGCCCGGTGCGCACCGGGATGTCGTACAGCATGACCGGGAGGCTGGTCGCGTCAGCCACAGCCGCGAAGTGAGCGGCAACGCCTGCCTGAGACGGCCGGTTGTAGTACGGGGTGACGGCCAGAATGCCAGCCACACCCGCCGCTTCGGCTTCCTTGGTGAGCTGGACAGAGTGCGCGGTATCGTTGCTCCCTGACCCGGCCACGATCGGGACCGACACCGCCTCGGTGACCGCGCGCCATAACTCGATCTTCTCGGCATCGGTCAGCACCGGAGACTCCCCGGTGGTGCCCGCCAGCACCAACCCTTCGTTGCCTTGGTCGACCAACCACCGGGCAAGGGCGACGGCCCCATCGATGTCGAGGCTGCCGTCGTCGGCAAAGGGCGTGACCATCGCGGTAATCACTCGGCCGAATCGGGCCATCACGTCTCTCCTTCCGCCCGATCGATCCCGAGCGTGACGAGCAGGTCTTCGTGGAGCTGGAACCAGACGGTGTGATAGGAGTCGATGGTCACGCCGGTGAACCAATCGTGGTCACCGCCGTCGACCAAGCGGGCGGCCCGCACCAACCTCGGTGCGTATCGACCGAACCGCGCCAGGCTCTGCCCGAGGGAGTCCGTGACCGGCTCGACGGTGACGTGAAGCGCCAACAAGCGGTCGATGACCGAGCGGTCATACGCGGTGTCGCCGTGATCGTTGAGATCGCCTTCGCGGAGCTGCCAGTCGGTGCAGATCTGCTTCAACTCGTCGTTGAGCGCCAGAAACCCGCGGTACCCGGAGTCGATGGCCGAGCGGGCGCCCGACTTCTCGAGCTCGTCGGCTAGCAGGGTGGCGTGCAGCGCCCGGCCGTCAGGAGTCAGCATCCAGCCAGACAACCTGCCATCCCGGAACTTGGCCAGCCCTTCGGCATCGGCGGTCTTTAGGGCCCGCTCGACCCCATCGACCGGAAGACCGGTCAGATCGGCAATGCCGTCGGTGTCGGCGAACCCTTTGAGACGCAGGGCATGCAGTACGAGAAAGCGATCATCGCCATCAGAAGCCATCGCAGCAGCAGGCTAGCGGTGTGCGGTCAGGCGGTTTGCTGCGTGCCGACTTCACCTTCGGCCAGGGCGAACATCTCGTACTCCTCGCCGGTGTCGGCCCAGTCCTCGAACTGGATCACGCCGAGCTCTTCGAACTTCGTGCGCAGCCAGCCGTCGGCTGCGTCGAGCAGGCCGAGCTTCTTGCAGTTCGGCACGATCTTCGAGAACAACATTTGCTGGAAGATGGCCCGCTCGGGAGCCTGCATGACGAGCGGAACCGCGATCTTCGGGCTGATGCCCATCCGGTCCCAAACCTCCTGCTGCAGGAAGCGGTCGCGCATGCGGACTGCGGCCTCGAAGGCGGACTCCTGGCGCTCACGGAGCTCAGCCGCCGACAACTCGGTGTAGTACTCCTGCAGGCTCAGCACGCCGAAGGCGACGTGGCGGGCCTCATCGCTCATGACGTAGCGGAGGAGCTGCTTGAGAAGCGGCTCGGTGGTCATCTGGTGGATGAACCCGAACGCGGCCAGGGCCAGGCCCTCGACCATGATCTGCATGCCCAGGTAGGTCATGTCCCAGCGGCTGTCCTCGATGATGTCGTCGAGGAGCATCTTGAGGTGGGCGTTGATCGGGTAGGGACCCGAGAGCTTGGTGTCGAGGTACTTGGCGAACACCTCCACGTGACGTGCTTCGTCCATGACCTGGGTGGACG
>JBPCMH010000013.1:0-7385 GCA_051002495.1 Acidimicrobiales bacterium | reverse complement strand
CTAGTGAACCCGTCACCCGAGGTGAGGGATGTGCATGCGAGCCGGCGGCGTGCCGGCCTCATCGCGCTCTGATGAGCTGCCCCAGATCAGCGTCTCGGGCGCCAAGTCCGCGCTCCCGGGCCACGCGACAGTGCCAGCGTCGATGAACGCCGCCTCGAAGACGTCCCGGTCAGCTCTCACCAGCTCAAAGACGGGTCCCGACAACGCGTCCCCAACCTCCCGTTCAATAATCTGACCATCGGAGAGCGTCAATCGCAGCCAGTACCCGTCGAGCGGCTCGACGCCCGCTACCTCCAACATGTGCCGATGCTACTCCAGCGGCCGGATCTCGAGCGGGGGCTGTCCCCTCCGGGCGCGCTGCCAATCCTCCTCGAGCTCGCGCTGATGCACACGAGCCCACGTGGCGATCGTCATCCGCCGGTACGACGAGTGGAATTCGGGCACATTCTCTGGCAGACAAGTCCTCAGCGACCAGGAAACCGTGGTGGACGGGCTCCCGGCACGCGTTCAGGATATCAAGATCATGGAGCGCTCGCTTGCTTTCGCGCCTGGCGACCGATTTACGGAGTACGTCATCGGGCTCGACGATGGGACCTACCTCGTAGCAACAACCTATCTCGGTCCTGACTACGAGTCGGCGAAGAGCGTGCTGGACGAGATGATGCGCACCATGCAGGTAGGGGTGCCCTGACTTCCGTCCAGCACCAGATCTCATACCTGGCCCCGGCCGCCTTTACAGGTATGCAAGTCACCCGTTGCCAGGAAGACCCGTCGGGCGGTAGCCTCAACTTGTGGTCGGGCCTTTGTCCCACCGGACGGAGCCCTGTGCCTCAGGTCACGGGAGGTATGAACGTACCGCGATGCCAAGCGTTCATGTCAGCGAACACAGCGATCTGCCGCCGGAGGTTGTACTTGCGGCGGCGCGTGACTTCTCACCTCGCCGGGCGCGGATGTGGCCGGACGTGCATGTCGTGCACCTCGAGGTGCACGAATTCGGCGAGGGCTACGCGGAGGTGACTGAAGGGAATCCCTGGCCGATCGGCTATGTCTGGGAGCGCTTGCGCTATGACTGGTCGGAGCCACACGCGCTTCGAGGGACAGTCATCGCCTCCAACCTGTTCAAGCCAGGGAGCACCTGGGAGTTGTGGGCCACGCCAGAGGATGGGGAGAGTCGAGTGGAAATCCGTGCCGTCCGTCACCTGCGCGGCCGCGGGTTGCTGCTGGCCCCGTTTTTCCCGCTCGGTGCGGCAGCCGCCAGTGTGCGTGATCACCTGCGCCACTTCTTGTCCAGCATCGACCCACGGACCTCGACAAGTATCGACGAGGCCTGACTGACGCCGCTTTAGCACCTCATCGGGAAAGCCAGATGTGCGCTGCATCAGCCAGGCCGAGCTACGGCAAGTTCACCGGCGGAATACGGTGTCGCCGTGCCACTCCAGGTACTCGCGTGACGGTGGCGGCGCAGGCGGGAGCGGTACGCGGACCGATGCGCCCTCCAGCGCGTAGTAGTCGCGGCCATTCTCGAACTCCTCGCGGATCCGGCGGCTGACGCGCAGCTCGAGCGATGACGTCACGGTCACGTATCCGGCATCGAAGAGGGCGTGCAGATCCTTGCGCAGCAAGAGCCCGTTCTCCAGCCTATGCGGACCAAGCTCGGCATACGGCCTGATGTGTGCCGCATCCAGCACGGGCAACGTCCGCTCACCCGTGACCGCGCATCGACGCTGGTAGGCATCGGTCACCAGCAGGCGGAAGGCACCCTGCCCGAGCCGCCGCTGAACCAACATGGGCGCTCCATACCGATCCTCCGCGACCGCGTGATCCATCGGCATCCGTCGCGCCAGCGCCAACTGCACCTGGCTCCAGATCCGCGCGCCTTCCCCCAGCTCAGAGTCATATCCCTTGCCCTGCACGATGTTCGGCGCCCAGTCGGCCGGCGGCGTGATCCACTCGGACTCTTCGAGAAAGAACGGCTCGACCAGCACCAGGCACCCGACCTGGTCGGCATGAATGTCGATCTTGGTGCGCCGATAGCGACCGATGCGCGTCACCATCTCCTCGAAGCTGGCCGCTCCGTTCTCGACCCCGAACGTGTCCCACGTCATCCGCACCGGTAGTGCCGAGTAGTGCGCAAAGAACCCGCCACCCACGATGAAGCCGCCATGCGACGCATGCAGCTTGAACAGGAAGAGCGCGCCCGGCTCGAGCGTCACCGGCCGTCGCCCCGCACTCGGCTGCCAGAAATTGACCTCCGGCAGGTCCGGCCTCGCCGCCAAGAAGCTGAACCAGTCGTAATCGGTGATCCCGACCCAGAAGCGCATCAGGGGGTAGCCCGTACGAACGCTGCGTAGCGCTCCTCGAGGCGCAATCGGTCGGGTTGAAGCGTGGCCTCACGCGGAACGTAGATCGTTGTGCCGTGCATTCCCTTGAGACCGTGGAGCAGCATGGGGCCATCCTCCTCCTCGAGGATGGAGCGACGCACTTCGATGACGTAGTCGGGCCGCACGCTGAGGAAGTGCCGATCGAACGCGGCGTGATGGAGCTTGCACAACGACAGGCCGTTCGAGACGACCGGCTCGCCGGTCTCGGCGGCATCGGCGGTGATGTGGGCCGCGTCAAGCAACTCCTGGTGGCGGAGCTGGCAGAAGGCACAGCGCGTCCGATACGCCTCGATCACCCGCGCTCGGAACGCCTGCTGGTGCAGCCGCCGCCGCACAATCGATGTCACGTACTCACGCCGGATGGTCGCCCGGTCCTCGCTCACCATGTCGAGCGGCTCCGGCGGCCGACTCAGCTGCGCCGCATCGTCGACCTGCACGTCAAAGCTCAGCTGCTCCGGATGGTCACCGACGATATACACCGGGAACGCCGCAAGGTATTGACACGGCTGGATCCGATAGAAGTAGACCAGCGGGAGCTGCTCCTGCATCGCCCGCCGCAGGCCGCGATTATCCGCGTGCGTTGGATCGGTCCCGCGGTACGCGTACGCCAGCGTTCCGCCGCCCATCTCGTCCGGGTACTGCCCTGGGATCGTCGTGATCGACAGAGGGGCGTCGCACAGTGCCGGCTTGAAGATGCCCTGCGGCCCGAGGAGCGGCACGCGCCGGCCGTCGTGGACAAACCCTTCGGCCAGAAGGGATCGCGGCAACACCTCGCCATGGACGTCCATCTGCGCCCGCAGCCACTGGAACGCCGCCAGCCGTACACGCTGGTCGAGCTCGCCACTCATAAGCCGATGGTAAGCGCTCGGTAAGCGCGGATGGAGATGATCTGACCGTGCCCACACTCCATCGCGAAGCGGGCTACGCGTTTCGCTTCCGCATGAACGACCGAGGTGAGCCACCGCACATCCATGTTGAGGGTGGCGGCGGCCATGCGAAGTTCTGGCTGGGCGGCCCCAGACTCCAGAACAGCGCGGGATACAATCTGCACGAACTCAAGCAAATCACGAGGATCGTCGAGGCCCATGCAAGCGAGTTCGAAGCGAGGTGGCATGACTACTTCGATTGAAGCCCGCCTGACGCGCCCTGCGTTCGCGGCAGACGTGCGCATATCCGATGCGCGCCTGACCGTCGAGCTGACCGATGGTCGGGAGATCAGCGTTCTCTTGAGCGAGTTCACCGAGCTGGCAGCCGCGACACCCGAGCAGCGCGCCAACTGGGAGATCACCGCCCTCGGCACGGCCATCTACTGGCCGGACATCGACGAGGAGTTGGGGTTGGCCGGCATGCTTGGAGTTTCGGAGACGGCGCTCGAAGAAGCGGCCGGCTTCACGATCCACAATCGTGAGCCTTCGGGCCAATAGCCAGCAGCCCGTCGCCGCATGATCCTGCCCAAAATCCGAGATCCTCGGTTCATCACCATCCGACGCGGCGGCAGCCTCAGCGACGATGACCACCGGCTCCTTGCGATCTGGGCGACAGATTGCGCAGCGCATGTCCTCCCCTACTTCGAGGAGATCCGGCCTGACGACGACCGTCCACGGCGTGCGATCGAGCTCGGGTGCGCGTGGACGCGCGGCGAGGTGACGATGACTGAGTCTCGCACCGCGGCCGGACATGCCAACGCCGCGGCAATAGACCTCCGGGGGGCGGCACGGCATGCCGCATACGCGGCCGGTCAGGCGGCCGCCGTTGCACACGTGGCGGCGCACGAGCTCGGTGCCGCGGCCTACGCGATCAGAGCCGCCCAGGCGGCCGCGCCAGAAGTCGAGCGCGAGGCAGCCGGCCGCCATGAGTGCCGATGGCAGCGTACCCAGCTCCCCAGAGAGATTCGCGGCCTCGTCCTCGACGACCAGCGGCTGCGGAACGAGCTCTGCTGGTTCGTATTCGACTGTTGACCAAGCCGGCAGCGACGTTTGCGCGCCAAACCGAACCCGTCACCCGAGGTGAGAGATGTGCATGCGAGCCGGCGGCGTGCCGGCCACATCGCGCTCTGATGAGCTGCCCCAGATCAGCGTCTCGGGCGTCAAGTCCGCGCTCCCTGGCCACGCGACAGTGCCAGCGTCGATGAACGCCGCCTCGAAGACCTCCCGGTCAGCTCTCACCAGCTCAAAGACGGGTCTCGACAACGCGTCCCCAACCTCTCGTTCAATGATCTGATCGTGCCTCGACACTTCGGGAATGTCGAGCACCCCCAGAACTGCTGTCCGGCGTTCGGCCCGCGCCCGGCCGTCCGCAGCACCATCGCCGACGAACAACGCGGGCAGGTGCGTGCTTCGGCGGTCAAGTGATCCCCCGTCAGTACTGTCGAATCCGACTGGACGCCGATGGTAGCCTCTCCCAAAGCAAGCCAGCCCAAGCTTCGCTCTGGAGGGAACCCCGATGCCAAACCTGCCCTGGCGATCAGTCCGTCCTCAAGCTGGCTACGCCGCGTGACCCTGCTCCGCGATGAGCGCTGGCCGGTAGCGCGCCTGATTCCGATCACCTCGTCGACAGGTGTCGAGGCCAAGGAGCGCAACGCCGCATCAGCACTGCTCGCCGTGCTCGCGCACGTCGACGAATTCGGCCGGACGCTGCTGAAGCCACTCGGCGCGCCCGCGGGCAAGATCGAGACGTTCGTCGAGATGCCCTTCAAGGTCGCGAACGGCAAGACGATCCGCCCCGACGGCCTCATCGGCGTGACACGCGGTGGCAAGACGTGGTGGGCGCTCGTCGAATGCAAAATCGCCGACCAGGCCCTTCAGGCCGATCAGATGGAGGGATACCTCGACCTTGCGAGGGACGTGGGTATCGACGCCGTCCTCTCGATCTCGAACCACTACACGACCGACTCCTCCGACTACCCGATCGCGATCGACCGGAAGAAGCTGCGCAAAGTCTCGATCCATCACTGGTCATGGGTCCGCGTGCTCACCGAGGCAGAAGTTCAGAAGCAGTACCGGGGCGTCAAGGATCCGGACCAGGCATACCTGCTCTCGGAGCTGATCCGATATCTGTCCGATCCGCGCTCAGGCGTCGTGCAGTTCGACGACATGGGGCCCAGCTGGACCAAGGTCCGCGAGGGTGCTCGGATCCGCACGCTCCGAAAGACCGATGAGGATGTCGCCGCCATTGCTAATCGCTGGGATGAGTTGCTCCGCTTCCTGAGCCTCGACCTCACCAAGGAGCTCGGGCGCGACGTCAAACAGCTTCAGCGGCGACAGGAGGCCACGGCCGTCGCACGCCATCAGGCCCTCCGACAGTCGCTGGCCGATGCCGGTCGGCTCTACGCCGACCTTCAGATCCCCGACACGGCCGGGCCGCTCGAGATCGTCGCGGACCTCTCGACCCGCCAGATCGTGATCAGCACCGACCTGGATGCTCCGAAGGAAGGGCAGTCACGTGGCCGGCTCTCCTGGCTGCTTCGCCAGTTGCAGAAGGCGCCGCCCGACCTCACAGTCGAGGTACTGCTCGCCCGAACGTCGCTCACCCTCAGCGCCCCGCTCGGTGCCATTCGCGACGATCCCACCCATGTGCTCCCCGACCGAACGCGCGAGATTCGCGGATTCCGACTGTCGCTCAGCCGCGATCTGGGCCTGAACCGTATGGCCGGACGCGGCTCGTTCATCGATAGCGTTCTCGGTAACGTCAAGACCTTCTATGGCGACGTTCTCCAGCAGCTCACTGCCTGGAAGCCGAAGGCGCCGAAGCTCCGGACCCTCGACGGCCCGATCGAGCGCGAAACCGCTGACGTGCCAGAACCGATCGAGGTAGCGCTCGGTCGCGCCGACGACGAGATGGAAGTTGCGGCGGAGTAGGAGTTGAAGCTCTACGCCGGGACGACCGAGCAGTTTCGGGCGGATACGCAGATGCACCGTATCGCGGAGAAGCTGCGGGCCGAGTACGTGGCGCAGATCGGGCACAAGCCCGGTCCGTCCGAGGTGGCGAGCTGGCAGAACAGCCTTATGGCGCTGTCGATGCTCCTCGACCAGGCGGAGCTCACCGACCACGGCGTCATCCTCGAGTACCAGCTCGGCAACACCAGCCGCCGGCTCGACGCCATGCTCACCGGCCGATCGAGCAGCTCCGCCGAGAACGCGGTCGTCGTCGAGCTCAAGCAATGGAGCGGCACCGGTGCGGTCATGCCCTCCCCCGCCGAGCACTGCGTCGAGACGTTCGTCGGCCAGCGGATCCGGCGGGTGCTCCACCCATCGGTCCAGGTCGGCGGCTACCAGCAGTGGCTGCTCGACAATCACGCGGTTTTCTACGACACCGATGCAGTCGCGCTGAATGCCGTCAGCTACCTGCACAACATGCAGTTCGACTCAGCCGGCGAGCTCTGGTCGGAACGCCACACCGATGCGCTGAGAATCAATCCCCTTTTCACCGGCGACCAATCGGTCCAGCTGGCCGAGTTCCTCAACCTCCACCTGGGTGCCGGTGACGGAACGCCGGTGATGGCCCGCATCCTCGACTCGCCGTACCGGCCGTCGCGGAAGCTCCTCGAACACACGGCCGCGATGATCGCTGCACAGAGCGAGTTCGTGCTTCTCGACGAGCAGCGCGTCGCGTTCGAATCGGTCTTGGCGGAGGCTCGAGCGGGCTACCAAGAGGCGAAGAAGTCGGTCGTCCTCATCCAGGGCGGCCCTGGCACCGGCAAGAGCGTCATCGCGCTCCACCTCGTGGGCGAGCTGGCGCGGATGGGCTACAACGCGCAGCACGCGACCGGCAGCAAGGCGTTCACCGAGAACATCCGCCGCGTCGTCGGCCGCCGCGCGGGCGGCTCACAATTCCGCTACTTCAACCAGTACGGCGGCATGGACCGCAACGCCGTCGATGTCCTCATCCTCGACGAGGCGCATCGGCTTCGGAGCACCTCCGCCAGCCGGTTCACGCCCAAGGCGAAGCGCACTGATCTCGCGCAGATCGACGAGCTCATCGGTGTGGCGAAGACGTCCGTCTTCT
>JBPCMH010000012.1:0-4023 GCA_051002495.1 Acidimicrobiales bacterium | reverse complement strand
TCACGGGCGTCGGCGTGATCGTGTTGCTCCTCCTCCGAGCGTTCTCGTACTCGCAGCAGCTTCAGCAGGGGTACCAACAGCTCGCCGAGCGTCTCCCGTCCCTCGCCCTGGTCGAAGAGCGAAGGGCGCTGTACGTGGCGAACGCGGCGACCCACGGCGACCGTGCCCTCGAGCGCATCGAGGTTCTCAGCCTCGCCGGTGTCTCCTTCTCCTACGTCGGTCGAGGGCGAGCGCTCTCCGACATCTCCTTCCGCGTCGAGCAGGGGCAGGTCGTCGGCGTCATCGGCCCCTCCGGCGCGGGGAAGTCGACCCTGATCCAGATCCTGCTGCGCCTCCGGCTGCCGAGCGACGGCTCCTACGAGGTCAATGGAACGCCGGCGAACGCGTACAAGGTCTCCGACTGGACACGACTCGTCTCCTACCTGCCGCAGGACCCCAAGCTCATCAACGCCACCGTGACGGAGAACATCCGCTTCCTGCGCGACGCCCCGTTCGAGGACGTCGTGGCCGCGGCCCGACTGGCGAACGTGCACGACGATGTCCTGGCGCTTCCCGACGGCTACGAGACGCTGCTGTCGCCTGCGGCGACGGGGGTGTCCGGCGGTCAGCGGCAACGCATCTGCCTGGCTCGCGCTCTCTTGACGAAGCCGAGCCTGCTGATCCTCGATGAGCCCACGAGCGCACTGGATGCCCGGTCCGAGCATCTCATTCAGCGCTCCCTCGGATCGCTGCGAGCCCACACGACGATATTCATCGTCGCTCACCGGCTCTCGACGCTGTCGTTCTGTGACTACATCCTCGAGCTCCGCGACGGTCATATCGACGCCTTCGACAGGCGTGAGGTTCTGGCGACAGCCGGTGGTTTCTACCAAGAGGCGCTCAAGCTCTCCAATCTCGCCTGAGCTGAGAAGAAGCGAGCTCAACCCGGCTTGGTCATCCGCAGGATCCCGAACTGTCCCTCGACGATTTCGGGAACCAAGCCCCGTTCAGTGACGAACTCGGAGTATGCCTCCAGCGCTCCGTCCCAGAGCGGATGCTCCTGGCAGTCGTCGATGACGATGAGCGCCCCTGGGGCCATCTTGCTGTAGAGGCGCTCCAACGCGGCACGCACCGGCAGATACAAGTCCACGTCGATCAACGCGAACGAGAGTGGGCCAAGGAAGTCGAGGCTCATGTTGGCGATGTCGCCCTTGACTGTCGTGACATCGTCGAGTGCGTTGTTTGCGAGGGTGCGGCGAAAGGCGCGAATGCTCACGTCTGCGTAGCGGCGCTCGTATCCCGCCTCAGACTTGCCGCGCTGACTCTCTTCATATGCGACATCGAGGGCGGTAAACCCCTCGAACGTGTCGATGCAGAAGTAGCTCTTCCGGCTGCCGCTGACCGCCAGATGCTTGTTGAGATAGACGGTCGTGTGGCCGTAGGCGCAGCCCACCTCGAGCACGTCGCCCTCCACGGCTTCGACCTGGTCGAGGCAACGAACGAGAAAGGCGAGCTGGCGAGGAGTGAAGGAGTAGTCGTAGCGGTAGTAGAGGTAGCGGCGTAGCGGTGTCCGAGCGGCCAGCTCGAACAAAGCTCGCTTGACCGCTGGCACAGCCGGGATCCTACGGAGGACCTGGCCCGGTCGTGTCAACATGGCCACGATGCCAGCCGACGTCGCCAGCGGTCGCGGTCACGAAGAGGCGCCGGGACGCGCCCCGCGCGTTGAGGATGTGGCTGCCTGTCCGGTGTGCGGCGGTGTCCATTTTGCGACGGCGTTCGAGAGCCTCGACCTACTTCACGGAGTCCCTGGCCTGTACCGGTACGTGAGGTGTGGGGGGTGCCGGACGGTCTTCCAAAACCCTCGCGTCCGTTCCGAGGACATCGGAGGCTGTTACCCGGAGTCGTATTTCACACACGAGCCAGTGGTCCTCGCCGATGTGGTCGTCGCTGGAGGGATGCGTGACCGGCTTCGGCGGGCGATCCTTCGCCGGGTCGACGGCGCGGCCGCACCGCCGGACCCGAGCCGCTGGGTGCGCGCCACTGGCCGAATGCTCTCGAAGCGCGGCGCCTTGAGGCGGCGCGCTCGGTTCGGACTCCTCGACCCGCTCGGGCTCCCCGCAAGAGGCGCGCGATGTCTCGAGATCGGGCCGGGTCGCGGTTACGAGTTGCTCAATCTCTCGCGTCTCGGCTGGCAGGCGGTGGGCCTCGAGTTCGACCCGGTCGCCGCAGCGGTCGCAGAGGAGACAAGCGGCTGTGAAGTGTTCGGCGGTCAACTTGGCGACGCCCCTTGGCCGGCCGAGACGTTTGACCTGATCTACGCGAGTCACGTCTTCGAGCATCTGCTCGATCCCCTTGACGCGCTCAGCGAGTTGTGGACGCTACTGCGGCCAGGCGGCCAACTGGTGCTGGTCTATCCAAACCCGCGCTCGCTGTGTGCGCGGGCCTTCGGTTCACTCGCTGTCACCTGGGACCCGCCCCGACACATCTTCTTGGCGCCTCGGAGAGCGGTGCACGACTGTCTGACGAGAATCGGGTTCTCTGGTGTCCGAGTCGTCGGCCTTGCGCGCTACGCGTACGGCTATGCCGGATGGGCACGCGAGCGGCGGTCCCCGATGCCCCGGGTCGGGCGTTGGCTGACCCCGGGCATCGCCCGTGCCGTGGAGGTGGTCGGCGACGCTGTCGGCCTCGACGTCGGCGAGGAGCTGCTGGTCACGGCGAGGCGCCCAGGTTTGGAGGCGACCTGAAGCTCAGCATCGTCATCGTCACGTACAACTGCGCCGACGACGTGGGTCGATGCCTGCGGTCGCTCGCTGCGCATCCGCCGCCCTGCGACCACGAGATCGTCGTGATCGACAACGACTCTGCCGATGCGACGCGCGACCGGGTGCTGTCCTTTCGTGGAGTCCGGCTCATCGAACGCGCCGACAACGCCGGGTACGGCACCGCGGTGAACCAGGCGGTTCCCACCACCGACGGGTCGCATCTCCTGCTCCTCAACCCGGACACGATCGTCGGTCCCGGTTCCCTGGATCGGTTGCTCGCAGCGGTTGGCGACGTTCCCGGTCCCGTCGGAGTGATCGGTCCCCGACTGCTGCTCGCGACCGGAGAGCCGCAACTGTCTGCCCGACGGTTTCCCGCGCCCGGGCGCCTGTGGGTTGAGGTTCTGCGCATCCATCGGCTACTGCCGTCGCGCTTGTCAGACCGGGGCCGTCTCACGGGCTACTTCCCCCCAGACGTCTCCGGGCCGGTCGACTGGGTGTCGGGCGCGTGTCATCTCATCCCCCGCGACGTATGGGACCTCGTCGGCGGGCTGACTGAGGAGACGTTCCTCGGTTTCGACGACCTCGAGTACTGCTGGCGGCTCCACCGGTTGGGGTACACGACCTGGTTCTGCGCTGACGCCGTGGTGATCCATGAGTGCAGCACGACGGTCGGCACGCGATGGAGTCGCACGCGCGTCGAGGAGTTGGCGATCCACAACTTCCACGTCGTCGCCGCCGACTACCTCTCGTGGCCCAAGCGCAAGCTGCTCAATGCCGCCGAGATCGTGGGGGCGCTGACTGAGCTCATCGTCGCGCAGGACGGTGGTGCCGAGTCGCTGACCGAGGCTGGGACGCGGTGTGAGCGGGTCAGGGCCCGACTGCGAGTTCTCTGTGGGTTGTTCCTCGGGATGGTGCAGCCGATCCGGCGGTTCGAGCCAGCGGACGATCGCCCGACCGCGGCGGGTTGACCGCTCAGATGGATGCAACGACCGCCTGGACCTCGAAGCACTCGTCCTGGTCGGTGAACCAATGCTCGCTCACCGGCACCGCACCGCGACTGACTCGGTAGCCGGCATCGACAAGCCATGCCCACAGCTCGGCCGTGGACCAGCCCCCGTCCCGGAGCTGACGAGGGTGAACCTCCATGGCCAACGCTGGCCGGTACTGCCGGACTGCGTGCTCTGCACACCGTAGAGCAGCCAGCTCGGCGCCCTCGATGTCGAGCTTCACGCACGACAGCGCTCGATCGAGTCCGTCGACGAGCTCGTCGATCGTGGTCGAT
>JBPCMH010000011.1:0-7286 GCA_051002495.1 Acidimicrobiales bacterium | reverse complement strand
GCCTGGGCTACCGCATCACGTCCAACCTGTCGAACTCGAAGAACGCCGTGGCGTGGGCCTACGTCTTCGCCGCCTGTCTGCTCGGCCTAGCGTTCTACCTGATCTCCATCGCCGTGGAGAACCTGACCAACCAACAACGGGGCACCAGCCCAAGGGGAAACACACCATGAAACACCGGGGCAAACTGCTGGGTGCGAGTGCGCTCGCGCTCCCACTCATCGCGGCGGCGTCCTTCGGCGCTTCAGCCAGCACCGACACCACCGAACCGGCGCCAGACGATGCCGCACCGGCCGAGTGCGAGTCGGTCGACGACGTCACGTTGCAGCTGCAGTGGTTCTTCCAGGGCCAGTTCGCGGGATACCTGTCGGCAGTCGACCAGGGCATCTACGCTGACTATTGCCTGAACGTAGAGATCCTCGAAGGCGGCGTCGACATCGTCCCCCAGCAGGTGCTGGCCGACGGCGGGGCCGACTTCGCCATTGCGTGGGTCCCCAAGGCCCTGGCCACCCGTGAGGCCGGTGCCGACATCGTCGCCATTGCCCAGATCTTCCAGCGGTCGGGCACGCTGCAGGTGTCGTTCGCCGACGCCGGCATCACGTCACCGGCCGACTTCGAGGGCAAGAACATCGGCAACTGGGGCTTCGGCAACGAGTTCGAGATCTTCGCCGCCCTGAGCCAGGCCGGTCTCGATCCGGCGAGTGACGTCACCCTCGTACAGCAACAGTTCGACACGGTCGGTCCGCTCGACGGGTCGATCGACGCGGCCGAGGCCATGACGTACAACGAGTACGCCCAGGTTCTCGAGGCGGAGAATCCTGACACGGGCGAGCTCTACCAGCCGGAGGATTTCAACGTCGTCTCGTACGAGGACGAGGGCGTCGGCATGCTCCAGGACGCCATCTGGGCCGACGGCTCCCGCATGGACGACCCGGCCTACATCGACATCGCCACCCGTTTCGTGGCGGCGTCGATCGAGGGTTGGGCGTTCGCCCGTGACAATCCCGAGGCTGCTCGCGACATCGTGTTGGCGTCGGGCTCGCAGCTCGGCGACAGCCACCAGCTGTGGCAGATCAACGAGGTCAACAAGCTCATCTGGCCGTCGCCCGACGGTGTGGGCGTGATCGACGAGGATGCGTGGAACCGCACCGTCGAGATCGCCATGAGCGCCGCCAACCTCGAGGGTGCCACCGTGCTCACGGCCGAACCGACCGACGGCGCGTACACGAACGACATCGTCACGGCCGCCCTCGACCTGGTGGGTGACGACGTCGAGACCACCGGGGCGGACTGGGAGCCCATGGAGGTCACCCTCAACGCGGGCGGCAACTGACGCGCCGACTCAACTCCGTCTGTGTCCCGATGTACGCGTCATGACGCGGTACATCGGGACACAGACGGCGGTCTCGTCGCCCCACGACGGGTCACGATGGTGAACGTGGTGGGCGCGACGCCGGCGGGATGTGCCCGTCGCACCCGCGCCGCCGGGTCCTGACCGTAGAAGTGGCCGAGCACGCTGTACAGGTCGGGGATTTGTTCGGCCAGCTCGACCGACCGGGTGAAGAACGCCTCGGTGGCCACGGCGAAGAACTCGGCCGGGTTGGTGCCGGCGTACGTGCGCAGCACGCGTCCGGCCGTGCCGTCACGGAAGGCCTCGAAGTGGCGGGTGCACACCTCGACCCAACGGGCCGTAGTCGCCTCGTCGTCGAGGATCGGCGTGCCGTTCATCAGCCCGTCGAGGCTGTCGATCTTGTGGGCGAACTCGTGGAGCACGACGTCGCGGCCCGTGCGGAGTTGATTGGCCTCGCGCCTCGCCGCCCGCCACGAGACCATGAGGGGGCCGTTGTCGTGGTGGGACTCCCCGTCGACGGCCATCGGTGAATCGTCGACCGTGCCGGGAATGGAGCCGGCGTTCCCGCTCCGTTGGGCCATCGAGCCGGCCCGGATCACGATGGTGCCGACGGCGTCGAACCACCGGGGTTCGAGCTCGAGGATGAGCAGCGAGGCGTGGGCGGCCACGACGGTGCGAGATTCGTCGGTCAGCTCGAACCCCCGGGATCCCTCCCAGCGCTTCGTGCGCAGCATCCAGTCGGCCCGTTCGCCGAGCCGCGACCGTTCCCCGTCGTCGAGCAACCGCCACTGCGCCGAACGGGCCGTGAGAATGTCCTCCCACCCATTCGGCAGCCCGGGACGTCGCCGCGATCGAAACACCCCGCCAGTATGGGTTCGAACGCCTCCGTTCGCTCGTTCCGAGGTGGGGGGTGCACGAGGGGGCGCTCCGCGATCCCCGCTCGTTGTTGGGTGATCCGGCTCTGCCGGGCGCCCAACGATATTCCGGACGCGCGGCCGCAGGCCGCTCAATCAAACTCGACCGCCGGAGGCGGTCGAAACATATTCGTCGGCCACAGTGAGGGCGACGTCGATGATGGCCAGGCCCTCGCGCATCTGGTCGTCGCTCGTGGTGAGCGGGGGCACGACGTGCACCCGGTTGAAGTGGGCGAACGGCCACAGCCCGCGCTCCTTGCACGCTGCCACCACCTCGCCCATTGGAGCGGCAGCCGGACCACTGGCGTTGTAGGGCACGAGCGGCTCGCGGGTGTCGCGGTTGCGAACGAGTTCGATGGCCCAGAATACGCCGAGTCCGCGCACCTCGCCCACGCTCGGGTGCTTGGCAACCAAGTCGTCGAGGGCGGGCCCGATGATGTCGTTGCCGAGGTGGCGGGCGTGGTCGATGATGCCCTCGTCCTTGAAGATGTTGATGCTGGCCACGGCTGATGCGCAGGCCAACGGGTGTCCGGAGTAGGTGAGCCCGCCGGGGAACACTTGCGAGGCATACGTCTCGGCCACGCGCTCACTGATGATGACGCCGCCGAGCGGCACGTACCCGGAGTTGACGCCTTTGGCGAACGTGATGAGATCGGGCGCGACGTCCCAGTGGTCGATGGCGAACCACTCGCCGCAGCGTCCGAACCCGGCCATCACCTCGTCGGCAATGAACACGATGCCGTGCTCGTCGCAGAGGTCACGGACCCCCTGCAGGTAGCCGGGCGGCGGCATGAGGATGCCGTTGGTGCCGACCACCGGCTCGAGCAGGATGGCGGCCACGTTGTGGGCGCCCTCGACCATGAGCACGTCGGCCAGATGGGCGAGCGCCCGCTCGCTCTCCTCGGCCTCCGATTCCGAGTGGAACGCCGACCGGTACGGATACGGCCCCCAGAACTTGACCATTCCCGGAAATCCGGGCTCGCTGCCCCAGCGCCGGGGATCGCCGGTCATGGTGATCGAGCCGCCGGTGGCGCCGTGGTAGCTCCGGTACATGGTGAGCACCTTGTGCCGGCCGGTGTGGCCCCGGGCCATGCGAATGGCGTACTCGTTGGCCTCGGCCCCGCCGTTCGTGAAGAACACCTTGTTCAGATCACCGGGGGCCAGTTCGACGATGAGCCGGGCCGCCTCGCTGCGAGCGTCGTTGGCCACGCTCGGCGCGATGGTGCACATCTTGTCGGCCTGGTCCTTGATGGCGGCCACGAGCTTGGGGTGCTGGTGCCCGATGTTGACGTTGACGAGCTGGCTGGAGAAGTCGAGGTAGCGGGTACCGTCCTCGGTCCAGAACTCCGACCCCGAAGCCCTGGTGACCACCGGCGGGTCGAGGGCCCCCTGCGCCGACCACGAGTGGAACACGTGCGCCCGATCGTCTCGGTACGTCGCCGATCGTTCGGTTGAGGCAGTCGGAGCGGTCGAGAGGTCAGCGGTATCGAGCGTCATGAACCGATGCTATGCAATCTCGTCGTCGCTGAACAGACGAGGTGTTGTGCTGGCACAAACCCGGCCGCCGGAGCGACCAGACGACACGGTCGGCGCCGCCCGCAAGTACCGTGGCGGCTATGGGCGAGATGATCACCTTTCCGAGCAATGGATCGACCGGTCGCGGATACCTGAGCGTTGGCGGCGGCCCCGGCGTCATCGTCATTCAGGAGTGGTGGGGCCTCGTGTCGCACATCACCGATGTCACGGATCGATTTGGCGACGCCGGCTTCACGGCGCTTGCGCCCGATCTCTACCACGGCGAGACCACCACTGAGCCCGACGGCGCCGGCAAGCTGATGATGGCGCTCAACCTGGGTCAGGCGGCCGCCGACATGTCGGGCGCCGTCGACCTGCTGGTGGAACGCACGAGCAATCCCCGCATCGGGGTCGTCGGCTACTGCATGGGTGGGGGGCTGGCCCTCGTGTTGGCGACGCAGCGACCCGACGTGGTCAAGGCCGTCGCCCCGTATTACGGGTTGATCCCGTGGGAGTCGGCCCAGCCCGACTGGTCCCGTCTCGATGCCAAGGTCGTCGGCGAGTACGCGGAACGGGACGACAACTTCCCGCCGGCGGCCGTCGCCGAGTTGGAACAGACGCTCCGCGATCTCGACAAAGACGCCACGCTGCACATCCACGAGGGCGCCCATCACGGGTTCTTCAACGATTCCCGGCCCGAGGTCTATGCCGCCGAGGCGGCGCTCGAGGCGTGGCAACGTACGTTGGAGTTGTTCCGCAATGAGTTGTCGGTCGACGACGACTGACGTCGGCACAGGCGATCCCGACGACACGGAGCAAGGCCGGGGGACTAGGCCTGAACCAAGCGCATGAGCGGCAAGGGTTGACGCTGAAGGCCCTGTAATGCCCAGTATTCGGGCTGTTTCGGGTAGCGAGGCCCGGCCGACCCTGGCCGTTTCAAGTGAATGAGCCCTTGCGACCGGCTTGTGGCCGTTATCGCTTCTGGCTGCGTCGAAGGCGGTCCAACTCGATGGCCGCGTCGATCCACTGGTCCATGAGTTCGCGCAGCTTGTGGTAGTTGCTGATCTGGGCCCGGACCGCGGCGAGGTCCTCTGAGGCCACGTTCTCGGTGCGGCTCCGGCCGTTGCGGCTGTAGCTCAGCTGGTTGTAGGGCCCGTGCTTTTGCGGCGGTTCTGCCTTGCACCGACACCCCGGGGTGCGGCACACGTTGTACTGCTCGGACAGCGTGCCCGGCCGCAGGTCGCCCAGCTTGTTCAGCTGGGCCTTGATCCGCTCGATCCGACGGGACAGATCGGCCTCGGTCGCCATCTCGGTCCTCCTGTTGTGCTTGTGGTCCTCGAATGCTTGCATCCCACCAACCCATAGTAGTAGAATGCTATGGGTTGGTGAGGTTACGGGAGGACAGCATGAGCAAAGCGAATCGGGAGCGGCGCCGAGCCATGGCACGTGACCAGAAGATGATCGAGGCCCGGCTCGCCGGGGCGGTCGGGCCGAATGCCGCCGGCCCGGTGCTGGGACGGGCGAACATCGGCTACGAGGTGGCCGAGCGCGCCCGGGGAGTGGCCCATGGCGGGATGGGCATGATCGCCAACCTGGTCGGCGAGGTCGGCCTGGCCGCCGAGATCGACGATGCCGTGCACCTGCTGCGGATGCACCGGCCCTACCACGAGTCCGACCACGTGCTCAACATCGCCTACAACGTCTTGTGCGGCGGCACCCGCCTCGACGACATCGAGGCCCGGCGCAACGACGCGGTGTTCCTCGACGGCCTCGGGGCGCAGTCCCTGCCCGACCCGACCACGGCCGGGGACTTCTGCCGCCGCTTCGACGAGGGATCGATCATGGCTCTGCAGGAGGCCATCAACCGGAGCCGGCTGGCCGTGTGGGCCCGCCAGAGCGACGCCTTCTTCGACACGGCCCGCATCGACGCCGATGCCACCATCGTGGGCACCGACGGCGAGACCAAACAAGGCATGGACATCGCCTACAACGGCACCTGGGGCTACTCGGCGCTGATGGTGTCCCTCGCCAACACCGCCGAGCCCTTGTTCTTGGGCTTGCGGGGCGCCAACCGCCCCTCCCATGAAGGGGTGGTCCCCCTCTATGACCGGGCCGTCGCCCTGTGCCGCCAAGCCGGCTTCGCCGACATCTTGTTGCGGGGCGACACCGACTTCTCCCTGACCGCCGAGTTCGACCGCTGGGACGACGACGGCGTGCGCTTCGTGTTCGGCTACGACGCCAAAGCCAACCTCATCGAGCGGGCCGAAGGCGCCCCCGATGACCTCTACCACGACCTGGTGCGCCGAGCCGAACGCGAGATCGCCACCGCTCCGCGCACCCGGCCCCGCAACCACAAAGACGACGTCGTGCGCGCCCGGGGCTACAAAGTGCTGCGCCAGACCAACGAGGAGGTCTTCGAGTTCTCCTACCGCCCCGGCAAATGCAAAAGGGACTACCGGGTGGTGGCCCTGCGCAAGAACCTGTCCGTCGAGCGGGGCGAGACCGTGCTGTTCGAGGAGTTTCGCTTCTTCTTCTACATCACCAACGACTGGGACCTCACCGCCGACGAGGTCATCGGCGAAGCCCGTCAGCGCTGCAACCAGGAGAACCTCATCGCCCAACTCAAAGGCGGGGTCCGCGCCCTGCACGCCCCCGTCAACACCCTCAACGCCAACTGGGCCTACATGACCATGGCATCGCTCGCCTGGACGCTGAAAGCCTGGTGCGCGCTGCTCCTTCCGGTCTCACCCCGCTGGGCCGCCCGACACGGCGAACAACGCCGCCGGCTGCTCTCCATGGAGTTCCGCACCTTCCGCCACGCCTTCATCGACATCCCCTGCCAGATCATCCGCACCGCCCGCGGGGTGCGCTGGCGAATCCTGGCCTGGAACCCGTGGCTCGGGACACTCTTCCGTCTCCTCGACGCCCTCTGACGCCACCCGAGCCTCGCGCTCCACCACCAGAGCCGACACGGCTCTGGATCAGCGACGCCAAGAACCTGCCCGCCGGTGTTTGCGAGCGACCTCGGCACGTTCTCCTGCCATCAACGGGCGATGAGTACCAACACCAGAGCGGCCGCGCGCCGGTCAACGCGCATGAAACCGGCGACTGACCGCGCCACCGCCGAGAGCGCTTGTTTCAGGCCTAGGTAGACTGAGGGCGTGGACACGGAGCCGATGACCCGACGGGAGATGGTCGCCACGGCGATGCTCACCCTCGATCGGGTTGATGAACTGGCGATGATCGCCGCACGCCCCGGCGATCTCACGAACGTCAAACGGGTTGCGTTCGAGTCGATGCGACGGATGGTCGAGCAGTACCCCGGCGTTGCTTGGTCCCCTCTGTGGGACGGCTGACAGTCTCTCAGTCGTCGCCCCGGAGGTTCTTGACCAAGTAGGCAACGAACATCGCCCCGAGGCTCGACCATGCGATCCCCTTTAGCTCGCGCATCGCCTAGAAGATGACCTCTGCGGCCTCGGCGGCGCACCCCGAAAAAGTCGAACGATAGG
>JBPCMH010000010.1:0-2888 GCA_051002495.1 Acidimicrobiales bacterium | reverse complement strand
GGAGACGTATACCGACCTCGTTGACACCGTCGAGGAAGGAGACAGCATCAACACCATGGCGCTGAGGACCCATTCCGCGGCGCAGGTTCGTGCAGAACACTTTCGGGACCTATCACTGTAGACGAGTACAAGGCTACGAGGAGATATCCGACGGTCGATCCGCCCGGAAGTAGGGTCATGAGATCCGCCGGTCTACGAGGGTAGCCCCGACGCCGTCGGCCACCGTCGACGCTCGGCTACATCGTCGACCTCGAGGGTGCGGACTTGTCCGGCGCCGACCTTGCAGGGACCGCTTGAAAGCGGGCACGCGGGGATGCCGCCGCAGTGGCCGGAGGACTTTGGATGGAGCGCTAGGCGTGGCCTGATCGCCACGGGAGCGTCGGAGACGTTGCGCTGGAGTGACGCGCTGGCGAAGCACTGTTCACAAACGAGCGTATTTGGACGCAGAGGTCCTGCTCGAAAGCCGGCCCTCCGGGAGGCCAGTCCTTCTTGAGCACGACGACGAGGCCGGCGACGCCGGCTGGCGCAAGGGGGTGTTACCGCCACTTTCCGTTCCGTTGTTCCCCGAGGGCCGTGTCGGCGTGCCCAGGTCAGAGAGCGGTCGACTTCATTGGTCGCGCGCTCTCGACATCGCCGAACACGCTCGTGCCCAGCCAGGCGGGGAGCTGCTTGGCCAGGCGGGGTAGCCCACTGACCTCGACGGAACCATCGCCGACCAGCTCGGGGAGCGTGCGGTCGCCCATCCACATAGCGCCAATCGGTGCCGGCCGTGCTCTCACGAGCAAGTCGTCGCCGAAGCCCGGATCGACAATGCAGAGGTCGGGAACGTCGCGGTCGAGCACCAGCCAGAAGTGGGCCTTGTCGGCGGGGGTCCCAACGAACTCGAAGTGCACGACGACCCGCTCCTCGGGCATCCGATCGACGTCGAGCATCCGCCGCATGTCCCACATGATCTTCGCCGGGTCGACAGCGTCGTCGGTGATGATCTCGCGGATCCATCGCTCACCCCACACGCCGAGGGCGTACATGACGTCGTAGAGCTCAGCACCAGACGGCGTGGGCGCGTAGACGACGCGACCGTCGTCGGTCTCGGTGCGGGTGATGATCTCGGCGCGCACCAGGAGCTTCAGGCGCTTCGAAAGCGTGGCCGGCGGGATCCTCGGCATCGCATCGCGCAGATCGGTGAAGCGATCGCGTCCGAGCAGCACGTGGAACACCACCCCGAGCGTCCAGCGGTCGCCCAGCAGGTCAATCGACTGGCTCACCGGGCAGTAGTCCATCTGGATCTCGCCGGGCTGCATGAGCCCACGGTAGGGCACTCCGCTGACGTGCCGGTTCAATCTCTGTACTAGCCCATTCGGGCTTAGGTGGCGCACGGTAGATGGGAGAGGCGATGTCGCCTGATGTCGCCAGAGAGAAGCCAGAGATGTCGAGCGTCATCCAACCCGAAGATGTCAAGGCCGCGGCTGGCGAGCTCGTCGGCCATGCGGCGGGGTATGTCGCCGCTCGCACGATCGACATCGGTCTGCAGGCTGGGCTGTTCGGGGCGCTTGCTGAGGCCGACGGTCCGCTCCGCTCCACGGAGTTCGCGGCCCGCACCGATCTCGACGGGCTCTACGCGCTGGTGTGGCTGCGTTCGGCGCACGCTGCCGGCGTGATCGACCTCGTCGAGGGCGGTTACGTCCTGAGGCCGGCCATGGCCGCGGCGCTGATGGCCGAGGACCACCCGGCGCACACGGGCTCGCTGTTCGGGGTGCTCGGCCAGCCCGAGCTGTTCGACATCTTCGCCGCACGCATCAAGACCGGCGAGCGGTTGTGGTGGGATGACTGCTCGCCTGAGTTCATCGCCGCCGTGTCCGCGACCGGTCGACCGTTTTACAATCGGCTCGTACCCGGCGGCCTCGGGCAGGTTCCCGGGGCAGCGGACATCCTCTCAGGCAAGTGCCGCATCCTCGAGCTCGCGCCTGGAGCCGGGGTCGGTCTTGTTCGTATGGCGGCGCAGTACATCTCAGCCACCTTCGTCGGAGTCGACGGCGACGCCTTCTCGCTCGAACGAGCACACGAGGCCGTCAAGGAAGCCGGAATCGACGCCCGCGTCGACCTCGTGCAATCAACCTTCGAGGACTTCGAGCAGCCGGACTCATTCGATCTCGCGGTGATCAACATCTCGCTGCACGAGTGCCGAGACCTTGCACGGGTCGCGGCCAATGTCGCCGCATCGCTGCGCCCGGGCGGGATCTTCGTGGTGTCCGACTTCCCGTTTCCATCTGACGACGACACCGACGCGTTGAGGACACCGGCGGGCCGGGTGATGAGCGGCATCCAGTTCTTCGAATCGCTCATCGACGACCAGCTGCTGCCAACCGCTTCTTTCGTGGCGCTGCTGGAGAGCGCCGGCTTCGAGGCCGTCTCCTCGTTCGACCTCTCGCCGGTCCACGCCGTCACCCACGGCCGCCGACCGACCTGAATGTTCACCTCTCACCAACCGATGCCGCGACCAGGCCCTCGATGACCGCGCCGGCAGCAGAGATCGTCGGGTTGCACAAGCGGTACGGCGACGGGACCGAAGCACTCCGCGGCATCGACCTGCGGGTTCCGGCGGGCGGGGTCTTCGCTCTGCTCGGGCGCAACGGGTCCGGCAAGACGACGGCGGTGCGGATCATGGTCGGGCTGACGTCCAGCACGTCGGGCGCGGTCTCGGTGTTGGGTCACGACGTGGCCAGCGAGCGGGAGCGGGTTCAGGCCCGCATCGGCGTGACGCTGCAAGAGGCAGCGCTCGATGAGGTCCTCACTGGACGGGAGTTCCTGCGTTTCGTCGCTCGCGTCCAAGGTCGCGGCCGAGCCGACGCAGCGGCCCGGGCCGGCGAGCTCCTCGAGCTGTTCGGGCT
>JBPCMH010000009.1:0-6860 GCA_051002495.1 Acidimicrobiales bacterium | reverse complement strand
GCCGGCGTTCAGCCGTCATGCGGGTGAAGTCGAAGGCGTGTCCCACCTCGTGGGCGATGTCGAACGCGACGGCGCGCGCGCCGTCGCCAGGACGAACGAACACCTCGATGCGTCGCTCGATACGCAGGGTGCGGGCGCGCACACCAGCGTGAGGGCCGAGGAAGACGATCTGGTAGCCGAGTTGGGCCCACGGGTAGCTGATCAACGCCAGTGCTTGGGCGCCGACCATATCCGGGGATGAGCGAGGGGCGGCCGGCGCAGTGAGCTGCGGCGGGCTCGTGGTCGGTGACTGTTGAACGATCGGAGTCGGCTCAGGCGGAGGGGCGGGTTCGAGGTGGGCCGATGCTTCGCTGGTCGCGGCGGGTCCCGCGCCGAGGTCGCTAGCGCGCATCTCCATCGTGGCCGGCTCTGTCGCGGCTTGGTCCTCCGAGACGGCCGTTTGACCTTCTCGCCCCGACGATGACGCGACGGACGTGTGCTCGGGCTCTGGGCCGCCCCACGAGCCGAAGGGCGCCAACAGCAACGCACCGATGGCGGTGGCCGCCATCAAAAGGGTTACGCGCCGCCGTCTCACACGATCTAATCGGCGCAAATGCCGTACTCCGGAGCGGTGTTGGGCAGAAGTTGAGCCCTACGATCGGCTCATGGCCTCGACCCCAGCCCGTTGGCGAAACTGGGCGGCGAATCAGGAGTGCTGGCCGACCGCGATCGAGCACCCGGCTTCCCAAGCGGAGTTGAGCCGGCTGGTGACCACTGCCGCGGCTGCCGGCACCACCGTCAAAGTGGTCGGGTCCGGCCACTCCTTCACCGACATCGCTTGTACGGCCGGCTACCTCATTCACCTCGACCGGCACTCGAGCATCCTGCACATCGACCGCGAAGCCATGACGGTGAGCGTCGAAGCCGGCGTGCCGCTGAGTCGACTCAACGCCGCGCTCGAAGAAGCGGGTATGGCATTGCCCAACCTCGGTGACATCGCGTATCAGACCGTCGCCGGCGCCATCTCTACCTCAACCCATGGGACCGGGGTCCGCATCGGGGGGCTGGCCACCCAGGTGATCGGCCTCGATATCGTCACCGGCGACGGGAGCGTGATCGAGTGTTCCGCTGACACCGAACCTGATGTGTTCAGCGCGGCCCGGGTGGGGCTCGGCGCCATCGGGATCCTGTCGCGGGTGACGCTTCAGTGCGTTCCGGCGTTCACGCTGCGCGCCATCGAACAGCCCATGCACATGGACAAGGTGTTCTCCAACCTCGATCGCTACGTTGAGGAGAACGACCACTTCGAGTTCTTCTGGGTGCCCCACACGCCCTTTGCGATCACCAAGCGAAACAACCGAACCGATGAGCCTCCCGCCGGCCGGGGGCGGTGGCGAACGATCCGCGACAAGTATCTCCTGGAGAACATCGCCTTCGGCGTTGCCTGTCGGCTGGGCCGGATGCGGCCATCGCTCATTCCGCGACTGGCAACCGCGGTGCCGGGGTCGGGACGGGTGGAGTACACCGACAAGAGCTTCAAGATCTTTGCCAGCCCCCGGTGGGTCCACTTCTATGAGATGGAGTACGCCATCCCGCGCGAGCACGTGGTTGAGGCCCTGAACCGGCTGATGGCCTTCGTGGACGACAGCGGTCTGCGCATCGGGTTTCCCGTTGAGGTCAGGTTCACCGCGTCGGACGACATCTGGCTGTCGACTGCGCACGGTCGCACCTCGGCCTACATCGCCGTGCATGTGTATCAGGGCACGGAGTACGAGCCCTACTTGAGGGGCGTCGAATCCAGCATGGACGACCTTGGTGGTCGGCCGCACTGGGGCAAGATGCACTTCCAGACGGCCGAGACGCTGGCCGCTCGTTACGACCACTGGGATGACTTTCAGGCCGTGCGAGCCCGGGTCGACCCCGACGGTCGGTTCGCCAACGCCTACACCGACCGGGTGCTCGGGCCGGTCTCAGGCTGATCGTTCGTCGGCGCAGGCCAGCGCCCAGGCCAGACCGTGGCCCGGATCGTGCACGGCGAGCCGGAGCGACCACCCACGCTCGACGCCCGCATGCCAGAGGTACCACTCCAGCTCGTTTGCAGCCGCACCAAGCTCGTCAGGGGAAGCCGGCCAGTCCTCGGCCAGGCCGCTGACCGCGGCGAGGGTCCACCAAGCTTCGAAGCGTCCGGTGGCCATACCCCGCCGCCGTCCGTGGGCGCCGCCGCTCGCCGCCGTCCACGCCATACGGCCCAACGCGTCGGCCGCATCGACCCTTGCGATCCTGGCCTGACGGAGACCGATGGCACCGAGGGCAGCGGCGACGTCGCCCTCGACCGCGACGGCGTCGGCCCGACCGTTTGACTCGGTGGTCCACACGCTGGCCAGCGCGGTCAGGGCGTCCACCCCTTCGTCACCGATCGGGGTTCCCGGCGTGCAGTCGATGTCGGTCCAAGAAGGGATGGGTGGGATGGGGAACTCAGCCTTCTCCGGCGTGTAGACCGCAGTCGGGTAACTCGGTTCCCACTCTTGTAGTGCGAGTGGAAGGCCAAACATCGACGTGTCGATCTCGGTGTCGCCGGTGAGGTCATCACCGTGGATGACGCGTTCGTAGGCGCACATCGACGTGTCCGGCGTGCCCGGAGCGTGCGGCGCGATCTCGGCCCAGGTGTGCGAGGAGGCGACGACCTCGGGCAGCGGGCCAAGGCCAAACCGTCCGCTCCCAGGGAACAGGGTGGCCGCGGCAAAACCGGCGGGAGCGCTCAGTGCTAAGCGATATTCGGCCCTGGACGCAACGGCCCACAGCTGTCGGCCCCGTTCAAGGGCCTTGCGGCTGAGGTCGCGCACCCACACCACCTCCTCCCAGTCAGCCGCGTCGCAGAGCCGGTCGATGTGGCGCACTAACTCGTCGATGTCGGCCATCTCGATCAACTCAAGGGTGGCATCGCTGGGACTCACACGAGCGGCCATGGGTAGGGGCGTCGGTCATGGTCGGGGTTCGGAAAATGCCCGACCTGCGCGATCTCGGCGACTCGGCCCAGCACCGCGTCGATCTCGTGCTCATCGAGCAGGTCGGCCAGACCAGCGCGGACATCGCCCGGGTCGAGGGCGAGAAGGTCGTCGATGATGTTTCCGGGGATGGGCTCACCGGCGAAGTCCCAGATGACGGTGCGGAGTCTGGGTCCGATGCCGAACGCGACGCCGTGATCGATACCCCAGACCCGGCCGTCCTCGCCCAGGAGACAGTGCCCGCTCTTCCGATCGGCGTTGTTGATCACGAGGTCGAAGGCCGCGATCCGACGGAGCGCCTGGTGATGTTCGGCGTGTTCGAGCAAGGTGAAGTAATGCTCGGCGAAGTCGGCTGGGATGAACCGCTGGAGTGAGCCAACGCCGTGCGGGGCGTCGTGGCGAACGATCGTCTCCGACACCAGACCCCAACCCAGGAGCTCGCTGACCGCGTAGGCGGCCACCTCCCGGAGGTACAGGCCAGATGGGAAGTCCCACAGCGGCCTCTCGCCGGCTAACGGCTTGTAGATGGCGTCGAACGCGACTCCGTCATGGCAGACCGTTGTCAAGAAGGTGGCGTTAGAGCTCCATGGCATCCGACCCTTGAGCTCGACCTCGCCCAGGCCGAGCAGGGTCAGTGCTTCAGGTGGCCGTTGGTCTTCGGGCACGAGTGGCCGGATGGATCGATGGGGAAGCCGCACAGCTCACACGACGGCCGACCACCGGTGACGAGTTCGGCTGCGGTCTGTCCGAGTCGAGCAAGTTGGCCGGCGGTGACGCCGAAGGTGGCGGACGCCGCCGCGGCCACGTCGCCTTCCTCCCGCACGAACTCCCTGACGACGATCGTCACGTGTCCGGTGGCTTCGTCGAGGGCCGAAAGCGCCATTGCCCCGACCGTCCAAAGGGGCTCGGTTGGTTCTGCGATCTCTTGGCGTGGCGCCAGGTCGTGGTCGGGAAGGTCGGCCAGCAAGGCCTGAATGGCTTCGGCCAAGGCCGCAGCCTGCTGCTTCTCGATCTTGAGGGTGACCTGCGTGGCCCCGAGCCTGGCCTGGAACAGAAACACACGCTGTCCGGGTTCGCCGACGGTCCCGACGGTGACGGCATCGCTCGACGGAAGGTCGATCGGGTCGCTCACGACGGCCTGAGCTCAGACAAATCGGCTGAGGTGCTGTTGACGGTGAGGACGACGGGACCGCCTGTGCCGTAGGCCACCGCGGTGATCGAACAAGGTGAGATGACGATGCGTTGGAACAAATCGAGGTGGGTCCCAGTGGCGTGAGCGACCGCGGCTTTGATCGGGTCGGCGTGGCTCACGCAGACAATCGTGCCTCCCGGATGGGCCGCGACCAACTGCGCCACGGCACCGGTGATCCTTGTCTGCATCTCGGAGAACGACTCACCGCCGGGAAAACGGAAGCCGCTCGGATAGCGCTGAACGGTCGACCACTCCGGCTTTTTCATGAGCGCTTTGAGCTGCTTGCCGGTCCATTGCCCGAAGTCGCATTCGATGAGCCCCCGCTCCGTGCGCACTCGCAGCTTGCGGGAGCGGGCGATCGGCGCCGCTGTCTCTTTCGCGCGCTCCATCGGGCTGGCATAGACGGCGTCGACTTTCGGGAGCCGGGCGATGCGCGCTGCCGCCGCTTCGGCTTGCGCTCGGCCTTCGTCGCCGAGGTGCAGGCCCGGCGCTCGCCCAGGCAGCACCGACCCGGTGGTTGGAGTCTTGCCGTGACGCACGAAGAGGACGGTCGTGGGCGCGGGGGTCTTGGCTGCGGCTCTGGCCATGTTCGAGCCAACCTACCCTGCCCTCTGTGCAACAAGACTCGCTGCAACGACTGGCCACGGAGGTCACCGGCTGCCGGGCCTGCCCCCGTTTGGTGGCCTGGCGGGAGCAGGTGGCGCGAGACAAGCGCGCCTCCTTCGCGGACGACGACTATTGGGGACGGCCGGTGCCCGGCTTCGGCGACCCGGAGGCGAGCGTCTTCATCCTCGGCCTGGCGCCAGCCGCGCACGGGGCGAACCGCACCGGGCGGGTGTTCACCGGCGACCGTTCAGGAGACTTCTTGTTTGGCTCCCTGCATCGCACCGGCTTCGCCAACCAGCCGACCAGCACCAGCGCCGATGACGGTCTGCGGCTTTCGGGCGCTTACCTGACCGCGGCGGTGCGTTGCGCTCCACCGGCCAACAAGCCCACCCCAACCGAGCGCATGCAGTGTCAGCCGTTCCTCCAACGGGAGCTGGCCCTACTCGGCTCGGTTTCGGTATTCGTCGGCCTCGGGCAGTTCGCCTACGGGGTGCTCTGCGGCCTGCTCGGAGTGCGTCCCCGGCCCAAGTTCGGCCACGGCGTCGAGGTTCCGCTGGCCGACGGTCGCATGATTATCTGCAGTTATCACCCAAGCCAGCAGAACACCTTCACCGGCGTGTTGACCGAGCCCATGCTCGACGCGGTGTGGATACGGGCCTTCGAATTGAGCACCTGAGCACTGAGCACCTGAGCACCGGCCCACGGAAGTGCAACGGCGGAGGCGCGGACGTTGTCTACGGTGATGGCGTGCCTGTCTTGGAGCCTGCTGCTGTCATCGCCCGGCTGAAAGCAACCAACCGCGATCTGCTGGCCCTGGTCAGCGGCGCGCCCCCGGCCCAGTTGGTGCGCAGCCCAGGCCCAGAGGAGTGGTCGCCAGCCATGGTCGTGTCGCATCTCGCTGATGCCGAACTCGTGTACAGCGTGCGCATTCGCCTCATGCTGACGAGCGATCGGCCCTATCTCACGGCCTATGAGGAAGCGGTGTGGGCGAAGCGGTTCTCCCAGCTCGATGAAGATGCCAAGGAGTCGATGGGAAGGTGGCGGTCGCTGCGCAAGGCCAACATCACCCTGTTCGAGTCGCTCGATGACGATGAGTGGACTCTGAGCGGGCTGCACGCGGAGCGCGGCGAGGTATCTGTCCTGGCCATCGCCGAGGTGCTAGCCAACCACGACCGTGATCACCTGAGCCAGATCCGGCAGGGTCTGGCTGTTCGCTAGAGGTCTCGGGCAAGGCTTACGCGGCCTGGGGCGATGCGGGTGGCTACGCCCTCCGCTTGAGTTCTGATTCTCGATGAGCCTGACAACTACCTCGACTGCCCGGCAAGGAGTGGGCCGCGGCTCGTCAGTTCAGGCGCTCGACGATCATGGCCATGCCCTGGCCGCCACCGACGCACATCGTCTCCAGACCGTAGGTCTTGTCGAGGGTCTGCAGGTCGTTGATGAGGGTGGTCATGATGCGGGCACCGGTCATCCCGAACGGGTGTCCGAGAGCGATGGCGCCGCCGTGGGGGTTGAGCTGACTTTCGACAGAAATGCCGAGCTCATCGCACACCGCGAGTACCTGGGCGGCGAAGGCCTCGTTCAGTTCGACGATGTCGATGTCGCTGATGCTCATGTTGGCCTTGGTCAGCACCTTCGTCACCGCTTCGATGGGGCCGACGCCCATGATCTCGGGAGCGAGCCCGGAGACGGCCGATGCGATGATGCGGGCCAGGGGCTTGAGGCCGAGCTCCTTGGCCTTGTCTTCGCTCATCACCAACACCGCAGCCGCGCCGTCGTTGAGCGGGCAGGCGTTGCCTGCCGTCACTCTGCCGTCGGGCTTGAAAACCGGCTTGAGTTGCGCCAGTGCCTCAACGGTCGTGTTGGGTCTGGGCCCGTCGTCCTTGTCGACGATGGTGCCGTCGGGCGTCGTGACCGGGGTGATCTCCCGGTCGAAGAAGCCGTTCTTCTGTGCTTCGACGGCCCGGTTCTGGCTGAGGGCGGCGAACTCGTCCATGCGCTCGCGGCTCACGTTGAACTGCTCGGCCACGTTCTCGGCCGTGAGTCCCATCGGGATGTACATCTGGTTGATGTAGTCG
>JBPCMH010000008.1:0-3210 GCA_051002495.1 Acidimicrobiales bacterium | reverse complement strand
GGGCGGGGTGATCTTCACCCCCACCAACTCCAGCAGGACGTTGAGCTCGGCGAGCGAGTCGACGCCGGTGCCCAGCAGGTCACCGAGGGGCAACCCGCCGGTGTCGAGGTCGGCGATGACGATCGAGCCGATGTTGAAGAAGCCGAGCGTCTCGTTGACCGCACCGGAGCGATGGACGGCCTGCCAGGTGAGACTCCCCAACTTCACGATCCCCCCGCCCAGGCTGAGCGAAGAGATCTCGGTGCGGGCCAGGGCCTCGCGGGTGTTGCCGTTGATGACGCCAGAGTGGGCGATGGCGCGGCCGCCGCCGATGAAGAGCGAGCCGGGGTCGCCTAAGGGGGCGATCGTGGTGATCGCCTCGGCGAAGGGGGCCGTGGTGGCCCGGGCGAACTTCTCGATGCCGCCGGGCTGCTCGGTCTCCGTCTTGCCCTCGGCCGCGCCCTCCTCACCCGAGCGGGCGATCACCGGCTGGGGCTGGTCCTCCTCCGCCAGGGCGGGATCGCCGCCGTCACAGCCCTCGCCCGCCAGCGACACGCCGATCACTCCGGTGTTGATGGCCCGCGACTGGCCGGTGGCAGCGGTGTTCTGGTGGCCGGCGATCGACTCGCCGACCGTGATGCCGAAGCTGAGGTTGCCGTTGGTGGGGTTCACCTTGTAGCCGATCGCGGTGGCCGAGCCCACCCCCTTGTTGAAGGAGGCGTCCTGGGCGCCGCTACGGGCGGTGGCGCCGATGCTAAGCAGCAGCGCACAGCCCACACCGAGGGCCGTGCGGCGGGTACGGCGGAACGCCTGGCGCCTGTCGAGCTGTCTCATCGCTCTCCCTAATCGATCGGTTCGCTACCGACGGTACACAGCCAGGCTATTGAAGTGGCATCGGTCACGTCGCCCACACCCGAAGGATTCGCCACCCCGGGGCCGTATTCCTTCGTGCCCTGCTATCGTCGCTGCCTCACGCGGACGTGGCTCAGCTGGTAGAGCACAACCTTGCCAAGGTTGGGGTCGCGGGTTCGAATCCCGTCGTCCGCTCCAAGAAAGTCCAGGTCAGAGGCTATTTCTGAAGTCGCCTCTGACCTGGAGCCGACGCCGACTCTACTATGTGGTCTACTGAAAGCCCTGGTGGGACCCAGGAGACCGCGAGGTAGTTGGGATTGGTAGAGCGATCCAGCGGTGCGAAATCGGCGAAGCGCACGAAGAAGCGCGCCGGTCAGGCACGAAAGCGCGTGCGTGACACCGGGGGCATCGTGGCCATCCGAGACGGCGTCTGGCGGGTCGACGTCGAGGTGAAGCGCGACCCCGTGACCGGCCAGAGACGCCGGGTCTCGCGCACCGTGTACGGCACGCGCGAGGAAGCCGAGGTCACGCTTGCCAAGCTCCGCGTGGCCGGCCACGAGAACCGGCTGGCCATCGGCGGCACGCGAGCCCGAAACGTCGACGCCGTGTTCGAGATCTACCAGCAGGCGGTGCAGGCCGGCACGGTCGAGCTGGCGCCGAGCACGGCCATCACCGTCCGGGGCGCATGCAAGCGGATGGCGGACACACGGATCTACGGTCGCCGCTTCGGCGACGTCCCCCTCAGCCGCCTCACCTGGCAGGAGATCGAGGCGCTCTACAGCGCCATGCGCAGCGAAGGCATGGGCGTCGACTGGATCCGCCGGTGCGCCACGGTGCTGACGAGGGCCCTCGAGCTTGCCCGAAAGCGGGGTCTACTCGACTCCAACCCAGCCAAGGACGCCACCCGCCCCCGCACGACGCGGTCGAAGCCGGTCTCGCCGTCGGCCGACGAAGTCCGCAAGGCACTGACCACGGCGACCAAGCGCGACCCCGAGATCGCCGACGCCGTCACCGTGCTCGTGAGCACCGGAATGCGACGGGGCGAGCTGCTCGCCCTCCGGTGGTCCGACGTCGACTTCAAGAAAGAGGAGGTGCACGTCGACGCAGCGATCACCGACGGCGGCAAGGGTGTTGGCATCCTCCGCAAGGCCACCAAGCGGGCCGACTGGCGGGATGTCCCGCTCACCGGCGGGGCGATCGACGCCCTCCACAGGCAGGCAACGCGGAGACGCGAGCTGCTCGGCACAGATGCCCGCACAGACGAGTACATCTTCCCAAGGGGGATCGACGGCTCGATCCCGCTGCGCCCCGACACGATGGGCGACCGCTGGGCCACGGCTCGAGGCAGGTCCCGCATCACGCTGCAGCACCTCCGCCACTTCGCCGCCACCGCAATGCTCGACGCCGGTGAGTCGTATCGAACGGTGGCCGACATCCTCGGCAACAGCGAGGCCACCCTCCGTCTCCACTACGACGGCCGCAACGACACCGGCAAGCGCCAGGCCATTGCTGCGTTGGAGCTGGGCACAGGCTGAACCGGCCATCTTTCGCGAGAGTGCGTCGTAGTCGCTCCAGGACTCCGCCTCAGAGAGCGTCAGCCCGGGGCCAAGGGATCGCGGATCCTTGGCATCGATCCCGATGACAAGGTGACCACCATCGCGCAGGTTGCCGAGACTCAGCGCGGCGCGAATCACCTTCGCGAGAAACGCGGTGTCCGTGCGTAGGCCCGGCCCCTTGAGTTCCAGGTGCCTGGTCTCGTAGCCAAGCTGGAGCGAAGCCTCGAGCTCATCGACGGTAAGCATCCCGTCGACCGTACGTCGGACGGAACACTGCCACAGCGTCGAGGTCTACGCCCACCAGGGTTCGTAGTCTCGAACGAGACGAGGGGACATGACGATGCGAGCATCCGAATCCGAGCAGACGGCAGCAGCTGGTCAAAACGAAGTCAAGGCGCACTTCGAGCGCATCGGTTGGGGCCCCGTGGACAACCCGTATCACGACCTCGGGACCGACCTGTATCTCGCCGTTCGTGACGAGCGATTGCACGACCGGCGCCTCGTGGTCGGCGCTCAGGTCAAGTCAGGTAAGTCCTGGTTCGACCACGCTGAGGCAGTCGAAGGGGAGGTCACCGGCTGGTGGTTCTACGAACCGGGCAAGCATCATTTCGACGACTGGGCTGCTCATGCCCTCCCGTTCCTCGTCGTACTTCACGATATGGACGAGAACGTTTCCTTCTGGGCTCACGTCACCCGGGACGTGATTGTCGACACGGGCAAGGGCTGCAGGATTCTCGTGCCACGCGGCCACACCATCGATGCGGCTCATCTCGACGAGCTGCTCGCAGTTGCCGCGTCGAAGGAAGAACGCCCACCTCTCGAG
>JBPCMH010000007.1:0-4811 GCA_051002495.1 Acidimicrobiales bacterium | reverse complement strand
GTCTTGGAACTTGCTGTTCCCGCTCAGCGTCAGGTCCGACGAGCCGCCGCCGACCGTGGCGGCCCTGACACGACACTCGCCCTATCTGAGAACGACGGGGCTGATTTGGCCCCACTTTGGGGGCGACAGTCCGGTCGGACGCTCTCGACTCGCTCGTCGAACGACTGAAAGCGGAATGGCCCGACATCCGCGTGTCGGGAACGGTCGTGAGTGGGCATCCCGTGACAGCAACGGCCGAAGCGGTCGCGGCGGTCGGCGCCTCGATCGTGGTCATGGGAAACCACCATCACAGCACGCTGGTCTCGGTGGTCACCGACTCGGTCCTGCGGCATCTGCCGTCACACGTCACGTGTCCCGTCGCTGCATCGCCGGTCGCGCCGATCGAGTGTTGATCAACTGGGCGGGGCTGCTGCTGTCGACTGTGTCAGTGGACTGAGAACGTTGAGTCCCGTGATGATGATGATGATGATGATGATGATGATCGATGCTGTGCTGAGTCCGTGTAGCGTGACGGTGGTCACCGAGTCCCACAAGAAGGCGCACCGTAGGAACCGAACGCGTACGCATACAGCGACGTCGTAATCCCATACGAGCGCCACAGCAACACGTAGAGCGCACACCAGCGACGCTCCCGGTCCCGAACGCCGTGTTGAGGAAGCTGACCGTGCCACCGGCAGAAGGCATGGCAACCGCCAGCGGGAATAGGAATAGGCGGTCACGAGCGCCACCGACCCGGCAACGAGGAACGCGACGAATGTGCCGCCGCCTCCCTCAGCCACCGCGAGGCCCAGCACGGCGAAGATTCCACCGCCGACGATCCCGCTTAGACCGATGGACGCAGCGGCCAAGCGACCAATCGTGCCGTCCGAGCTTGCCGCAACCTTGGTCTTCGCCATCAGCATCGCTCGCTCTCATCGTTCGAACCCGATCGGCCAAGCAGCACAGGGCTCCCGTGACGCTATGGGACGTCATCGGCAACCAAGCCAACCTTGGGCGGGTACGCGCTGCTGCGTGAGCCAGCGAGGTGCTCTGGTGAGAGCGACCGATCTCGACGCCGAGTTGCATCGCGAGGGGGTACGACCCGGGACCGCCGTCACGCGAGCCCAGGATTGGATCCGATAGCGGATACCACTTGTCGAGTTGGGCCGCGCCGGAACCGTGATCATCGACGCGAGCACCACCAAACCGCATCTGCTCACGAGCACGATGCGCCCAAGCTCGTGATGCCTCCGAGCCACGTCCACGCCGCTCACGAGCCAACGCCCAGTCCGCTCGGATGCAGCCAGGAACGCCTTACACGATCAGAATGTTCGACCCCGGATCCTCCGGGTCGCCGAGATCCAGCAGTTCCGCGATTCCGAAGTGCTCGGAAACGGGTTTCCGTCAGTCGGTGTTCAGGGCAGTCTCCACCAGTTGATCGGCCGCGCAATATGGGACTCACGCCCGCCCTCGTACGTGCCGATCAGGAGCGGGATCCGGGCCGTGACGAGCGCGGCGTCGTCGTCATGGTGTCGCGAGGCCGCCGACCCGACGATCGCGCCCGCCGCCTGTTCGTACCCGGTCACGGCGCGATGAGGAGGGGGATGGCGAGGGCGAACAGGACGGTCAGGACCCACAGCGCCGGAGCCGAACCGGCCAGTTGGTGTGCGGCTCGTCGGGAGCGCCGTTGCTCTGCCTCGTTGCGCGCGAACCACCACGGGTCGAAGCGTGCTTCGATGCGGTAGAAGACGACGCCGAGGAATGCGCCGTAGACGAGATGACCGATCAGCGCCGGGTATGCGTTGATCACACCGTCGACGGACCCCATCGGGGGGCGCCGCCCGCCAAGATCGGCAGGAGGGTCAGTGACCCCATGAGCCACCAGAACACCCCGTACGACGTTCCCCATCCCAACGCCGAACTGATGTCGTTGCTGCGTCGCACGAAGAGCAGTCCGTAGCTGACCCCGATCAACACCGACGTGACCAGGTGGATCACGAACCCGACCTGAGCGGAGTCGTCGGCGACCATCGCCGCAATCCCCGAGAGGTCGCCGATCTGCACGAGCACGATGCTGAACACCGTGCCACCGACCAGGCCGGCGATCGCTCCGCCGCCGATCGCCCGCACCCCTTGGGCACCTACGCTCTCCTGGTTGGCGACAGTGTGCCCATCGTCGGTCAGCGAGCGCGCCACCGACGACGACCAGCAGTACAGCACGGCCGGCACCGCTCCGATGAACAGCAGGTAGCCGGGCAGCGTCTCGAAGCTGGGGCGAATGTCGGTCACGCTCCATCGAAGCCCGTCACCGGCCGCGAGCGGGATGAGCGTCACGGCGAAGACGACCCACATCGTGAGGCCGTAGGCGAAACCGCGGATGAGCATCGGACCCGATCCTTCCTTCGGATCTGGAAAGAGGAGGGCGAATCCGATCCCCGCCGCAGCACCCGCGATGGCGATGACGAGCCATGATGTCGGGCGATCGGTCATCATCATCGATGTCGAGATCGACGGCCGGTCCGGCTGTCCGTTGAGGATCGCGGCCAGCGCGAGCGCACCGCCGAGCCCTGAGAATGCGCCCCGGATGAACGCGCCCATCGTCGGGACGAGGCGAGATGCGGCCGACCTCGTGGCCCTGGTCAGGACGACGAACACGAGTCCGCTGCCGCCACGATCGCATCGAGCACGGTGGGGGACGCCCATGATGCGAGCAAGGATCGAGCGTCACGAACACGGCAGCGGCGACGGAGCGCAGACGCGACTCGGCAACCATTCGTCATCGTGCTCACATCCGGACTCTCACCGTCGGCCTCGAATTTCCATCACGTCGGCCCGCCGTCGAAGCGACGGGTTGGCGAGCCCTCACCGCCGGTCGGGACTTCCACCCAACCCAGCAGAAATTTGCTGTGGTGGTGATCCGTCGGGCCAGTCGGGAGCGACGTGATCCGGGGCGAGCTGAACACCGACGCGGAATTCGCCGCCGCCGATCACCATGTGCCAGTCGTCATCGCGATCGACCTCACCGCCCAGCCACCCCAGCCCAGAACGCACGCTCGGCCTCGAGGTCCGCGGCGTCGAAGGCAACGACCTGATAGCGGATCTTCATGCTGCCAAGTTAGCGTGCTGCGCGGCGCAGACAAGGGCTGAGCAGATCGACTTATCTCCTGCGCGAGCCAGCCTACTGGCCACTCATATTTGCCGCAAGCGCACCCTTCTGAGGCATCCAAATCGGCACGTCCGCGAGCGGTCGGCACGTCCGCGAGCGGTCGGCCGCTCCATAGAGTGCGGCGGAGGGCGACAACTTCGAAAGGACGCCCGTTGCGATCCTCATTTCCGGGGATCTGACCATGGAGTTTGACGGCGAGGTCAGGGGCCGCTCGCGAACGCGGCTTTTCTCGTCGCGGCCGCCGCACCCCTGCCGATCGAGGCCCGGCGCGACGTCTGCCACATCATCAACGAGAACGCATGGTCCTGAACCGGCCTATTGACGTCGGAGTCAACAGTCGCGACCATCGACTACATGGACAAGGACGACGTTGTCAGACTCGAAGGTGCCGTAGCGGCGTTGAACGACTGGGATCTCGACCCGTTCGTGGCACTGATGGCCGACGAAATGACCTGGGAGGGTGCTCGGACCGGCTTGCGCTGGTGGCGTCCCAGTTGACAGGGTCCATCCGAGGCCCGTGCGGCCCTCACCCACACAAAGAACATCTACGAAGCCGAAGGCCTCACCGGGTACGTCCGACTCGTTCCTGGTGTCGACAACAAGGCGGTCCTCGAGTTCCCCCGCGATGAGCCAGCCAACCGCAAGGTGGGAAGCAACCTCGTCATCACCATCGACAACAATCAGATCGTGTCGATGACGGAGTACCGGCGCAGCGTCAGAGCACACCGCCGGGCAAACGTCGCAGCCTGAGCAACCCGACCCCGAACGCCACCCGCACAAGAACGACCCCACCCAGGCCCAGCGACGTCCCACGCGGTATCGGCCGTACGCGAGCGCTCAGCCGCTCCAGACGGTGCGAGTACGCCGACCGCTCCGAGAGGACCCGGCCCCGGCGATCCTCGCTGCCGGACATCCCGCTGGCGATCGACGAGTCCGAAACGATCGATATCGAGTGCGCTGCGCCACGACGGCCACGCAGGGTGATCGCTCGCTGTCAGGCTGCCGATCGGGAGCGTAGGTGGGATGCGATCCAGGGTCGGTACGGCGACCAGTGACCAGAGATTTCTGTTAGGTCGGCTGATGTGTCCGGCGAGATCCTGTCGACGAGCAAGTCGTCGACATGGAAACGCTCGGAGCCACCAGCCGCAGCGTCGACAAGCAGGAGCTCATCGAGCACCTGTCTCTGCTTGGCCGACAGGATCGACGAGAGCCGATCCCACGTCTCGTCGTCAGCCCGCTCGCGAGCGGTCGCGACGTGCTCCAGCAGGTGGAGAATGTCGAAGAGTCGAAGACCTCTCATCCGGAACGTCCATTCGGATCGATGATCCAGGAGACTACGTCGTCGCCCACTCGGCGGGTGCTCGCAGTTCGCAACAGCAGTGCAACGACAAAGAACGCACTGACGATGTTGCCGACCGCGACAGACAGCCCATATCAACACGCGACGCCGACGACCGCGACCCGCTCTTGAACCAGCCTCTTGTCAGAAAAATGGAGATCATGCACTGTGCGCGACGCGGTCGGTCGGTCGGTCGGTCGGTCGTGGCAGCTCTCGACGATCCAGGCCGACTTCCAGCTCCCCGAGCGGTTCGACCTCGAGTACGTCGGCGCCGACAACGAGCGGCACCGGCCGATCATGCTGCACCGTGCCCTGCTCGGTTCGATC
>JBPCMH010000006.1:0-7434 GCA_051002495.1 Acidimicrobiales bacterium | reverse complement strand
CGCCGTTGGTGTTGCGGAGTTCGGGATCGGCGGTCAGTCGGCCGATGAGGTTGACGGTGTTCATGGGGTTCCCTCCTTGGGGGTTGGTTTCGATAGCGATGGCCAGGTACGGCGCAAAGGGGGAAGGACAAGGGTCTGCCGTAGGCCTGGGAGTAGCGCAGCGCAGCGGAGCCACGGACCAGCCCTTGCGCTTGGCCCGGGCCGTGCCAAGGTTCGGAGCGTTGGAACCAGCCCGCTGAGGAAGGAGCCGGTCGAGTACTCCGCTTGCTCATCGGCCTGATCGCCGAACCTGCTCCGCGGCGATGGGGCCGGCCTGGTGTGCCGGACGGTTGACCAGGGCGTCGTTGGGCCAGGAGCGCGGGTCGTCGGCGTGGTGGTGGGTTGCTCCTGCCCGAGGGCGGCGAACACTGATGGGAGCCGATGAGGTGTCACCCGGGCGCCTCACCCTGGGGCGATCATGTGGCGGCCATCCTCCGAGTCCAAGCGGTCGACGTCGATTCGGCTTCTCTGCCAGCTGCGCCGAGGTAACGACGAACCTGGCGGACAGCTCGATGATGCGCTCGGTGCCCCCGAGGAGCAGGTGAGTTGGCTCCGAGGTCACGTCCCACTACTGGTGATTCTTGGTGGCGGCTCCGACGACAGGTGCGGCGAAGTGGCGAGCCAATCGGCGGTCCTGCGGCGGAGGTATAGCTCGGCGCGACGAGTACTCGGCTGCCTGCGCCTAGCCCACGCCTAGCCCTCGCCTAGCCCGCGCCTAGCCCCGATCATTCACGCGAATGGCAGGCCTGAGCCGGGCGGTCCGCGAAAAGGCCCTGCTGGGGGACTGCGGCTCGACAAAGAGCAGCAGGTCCCGACACGGAAGGGCACTTGAGATCAGACGCACCGACGGGGCGTGGGCCTGCTCTCGGACAGTAAGACCCGCATCGAATTGCGCCATCCAGTCGACCAGATTCCCGAGGCCACCAGCCTGTTGGGGCTCACCGCAGTCGAGGCCGAACTGCTGCCCGCCTGGTCCGGGGTCGGGCCCGGTGGAGGGTTGCCGGCCATTCCGGCGTGGTCCCAGGGTGTTATCGGCGAAGGGCGAACTGCGTTTCTGTGCCACCGACGCGAGACTGGTGGTCTGATGTCGACCGAGACGAGCCGTTGGTCCCGGGCCGATCGAGACGAGCACCCTAGGCTTCTCGCGAAGGAGGTATGGAGGTATGGCGCGTTCAGATCTGTTGGTCGACCTAGTTCAGGCTGAGCGCCGTGGCGACAAGCAGCGATTCAAGGCTCTCGTCGAAGCAATCATCGCCGAGGAGCGGGCGAACCAGCACCACCTTGTTGCAGATCGGCTCTCAGAGTTGATCACCACGGTCGGTTCCTCTGAGCTTCTTGCTCGCGATGAGTCGGCGGGCCGGGTCAGTGACCTCGTGCTGGACGTGGTTCCCTCGCGGACTCTCGGGTCGCTTCACCTACGGTCCGCTGTGCGGTCAGCCGTTGACGAGGTCATCGAGGAGCATCGACGCTCCGACCTCCTGCGAAGTCATGGCCTCGAACCCAGGAATCGAGTGCTCCTCGACGGCCCACCCGGAAACGGGAAGACAAGCCTGGCCGAGGCGATCGCCACCGAAACGATGCTCCCGTTCTACGTCGTCCGCTACGAGGGCGTCGTGTCGAGCTTCTTGGGGGAGACTGCATCTCGGCTCGACGCAGTCTTCGAGTTCGCTCGTTCAAGACGCTGCGTGCTGTTCTTCGACGAGTTTGACTCCATTGCCAAGGAGCGGGCGGACACCAACGAGACCGGAGAGATCAAGCGGGTCGTATCGACCCTCCTTCTCCAGATCGATCGGCTCCCGGCCCACGTCGTGGTGGTGTGTTCGACGAACCACTCTGAACTCCTCGACCGGGCGGCGTGGCGCCGATTCCAGGTGCGCCTCGAACTGGATGCACCGACTCGGCTCGAGGCGACTGGGTTCCTCGAGACCCTGCAGACCCGACTCGGCGGGGATCTTGGTCTCGCTCCTCGGACGTTGGCCGACAAGCTCAAGGGGGCGAACTACGCCGAACTCGAGCAGGTCGCCGTGGACATCAGGCGACGGTACGTGCTCTCGCTCCCTGAGGGGAACCTGAGCGAGATCGCTCGAAGGAGGATTGAGCAGTGGCGGACCCAGGCCCACCCGTAGGGGATCTGCGACCGCTTCTCGCGTTCCCCGCTCCCGCAACCGTGAAGATTCCCCCTTCCGATCAGCCAAGCCGATTTCGGCCGGTCAAGCGACCGAGCGCCACACATCAGGGCACACGGCTCACACCGCAGTTCAACGAGCTTCGCAAGACCTTGGAGGGCGGCAGAGCGCAGCTCGCCGAATCGACGACCGCATCAGATCCAGAGCTCGTCGCAGTGTTCGACCTCGCAGGAGCTGTCGACGGTTTCCTCAGGGCCGCGACGGGCGTTGAAGGGCTCGAGTTCCTGTCCGAACTGCAAGAGGATTACGTCGAGTCCGACGACGATTTCTTCTATGAAGACAACGGCGGCGAGCGCTCCGACACTGACGTCCCGCAGTCGCTCTACATGATAATGACGAACACTCAGGCCGTCACTGAGCTCATCCGTCTATTCGAGCTTTGGCAACGGGATCCGAAGGTCAAGTTCGCGACTGGGCTGAATCCACTCAAGGAGGTCTTCGGGCTCCTTCGAGGAATACGGCTTTGGGGCCCCGAGGATCGGGTTCGCGAGACAGGGTTGCTGGATCAGTGGCGAGAAGATCTCGAGGTAGCGGGCGCTCAGGGGATAACGCGCGTCGAGATCGAACTCTGGTACCGCCGGGATCAGGCGGCGCGCCGTCTGGCCGAATCCGAGGTGCGCACAATCCTGGTAGCGGCCGGCGCCGACGTGATCGCGTCGGCGGAGAGACCGGAGATCGCTTACCACGCCGTTCTCGCCAATGTGCCGATGTCCGAGGTGGAACAGGTCCTGGCAGACGGACCGGACGCCATCGAGTTGCTGAAGACCGAGTCGGTGATGATGGTGAGCGGCAGTCGAGCCATGATCGTTGAGACTTCCGACTCGGTCACCGCCGGCCCCAACTTCGACGAGGTGCCGGTTCCCTCGGGGCCTCCGAGGGTGGCGCTCCTCGACGGTGTTCCCCTCACCAGTCACGCGGCGCTTGATCGGCGGTTGGTCGTCGACGACCCGGACGACCGAACCGCGAAGTACGGAACGGCCCAGCGCAGACACGGTACGGCGATGGCGTCGCTGATCGCTCATGGTGACCTTTCCGATCTTCGCCCACCGGCGATGCAGCCAATCTACGTTCGACCCATTTTCGAGCCGCACCCGTTTGCGACCCGCGCAGAGGTCATCCCCGAGGGCGAATTGCTCGTTGACCTCATCTATCGCTGTATTCATCGGATGTTTGAAGGAGACGGCGGCCAGCCCCCCTCCGCACCGAGCGTCCGCATCATCACTATCGCTGTCGGCGACCCAGTGCGGGTCTTTGTCCGTAGATTGAGTCCGCTGGCTCGACTGCTCGATTGGCTCTCTCACCTGTACAACGTCGTCATTGTTGTGAGTGGTGGCAACCACAGCGCGACGAAGCCAGTTCTGAGCACTGCGACATTGGACGACCCGAACGCAGTTGCCGCCGATGCGACACGCTCGCTGTTCCGGTCGGCACGACATCGCCGACTGCTGTCACCGGCAGAGGCAGTCAACGCGATCACCGTCGGTGCACTTCACGCCGACGGGCTTGATGCCGATTTTCCCGACACGGTGATCAATCCAATTCCTGCTGGTTCACCAGCGAGCTATTCACCCGTGGGGTTTGGCTTCCGCCGATCGGTGAAGCCTGAGATCCTCCTTCCGGGGGGCCGTCAGATCTTCTCGGCCCCGCTGCCCGGTGCGGGCGAGGACACGGTCGCGCTCGACGTGGCCGCGAGCCCGCTAATGGGCCCGGGGCTACAGGCGGCTGCGCCGGGGATGGCGGGCGAACTCGACGCCATCACGTTCTCTTGCGGCACGAGCAACGCGGCAGCGCTCGCGTCCCGGTCTCTCAGCGGAATCATGGACGTGCTCGAGTCCGCCCGGTCCGAAGATGGCGATCCGCCGTTCCCGGACGCTCAGTACCATCCGGTGCTGGCCAAAGCACTGCTCGTTCACGCGGCTGGATGGCACGATTCGCTCGACTGGATGCGCGACATATTGGGTTTGTCGGGTCAAGATGTTCGTCGGGAACTGACCAGAATCCTGGGATACGGCCCCGTCCACGACGGGCGGGTTGCCACGGCGGAACGGACACGAGTCGTTTTACTCGGCGCTGGATCGATCAAGAAGGACCGGCGGCACACGTTCAACTTCCCCCTTCCACCGGCCCTCGCCGCAACCACAGAGTGGCGGCGTCTCACGATCACGCTGGCGTGGCTCTCCCCCGTCAATGTCCACTCCCAGAAGTACCGCATGGCGAGACTGCTGTTCACGCCGGCCAAGGACGACCTGCGGGTTTCGCCCCTCGAAGCGGATGCCAACGCCGTGTTCAAGGGAACGGTCCAACACCAGGTGCTCGAGGGAAGCGCTGCGGTCGGGTACGTGGCTGGTTCCAGTCTTGCGATCGATGTGGACTGCCGTGTTGACGCCGGAAGCCTCAAGAACCCTGTCCGGTTTGGTCTCGCAGCGTCGCTCGAAGTGGCCGCCAGCGTGAACATTGATCTGCACGCCGAGGTCCGCACCCAGACCCAAGCGATGGTTCGCGACCGGGTCCGGGCGCAGGTACCTCGTCGGTAGTCCCCCCCCGCTGATGCGGGTCAAGGTTCAGTGCTGCTGGGAGCAGGGTTGTGTGGGTCATCGAGGAGGTCGGCGACGCTGGTAGGTCCGAATGCGAGGCTGAGCACCGCCACGATCGCCGCGACTACGGCGACGATCCGCTTTCGGCCATGTGTCGAACAGGCGGTCGGTCCATGCGGCGAGCCATTCACGACGATGGTGCCGCTCAGCGGCTCGGGTGTGCTTGCTCGCCGCCGCTCGCTCGGAGTCGTACTGCTTGATTGCGTTATCGAGGAAGGGCAAGGCCAAGGGATGCTGCACCCCCTCCGCAAGGTCGTCGAGGTGACGCTGGTGATAGGCGACCCACAGGCGTCGCTGCGCCCAGGGGTAAGACGCCTTGCAGGTAGGGCAGTCTTCACGCCATTGGCGGTTTGCCTGAAGACCTCGCGCCGTCCCGATGCGTCCTATGGGTCGGCTGACGCGGCCCGTGTCACGACCCGTGGACCGTCGAGCAGTGGTCGATGGCGATGTAGTCGGGTCGATGCCCTCAGCTACCTACATGTAAGTTGCCACGCTAGTGGGCTCGGCCGGGCGCTGACGGTCCGCGTCGATGCCGAAGGCTCACAGCTCATCGTGAGCAGCGCGCCGGAAGGGCCCCTGCTGGCGAGTTGACGGTTGGTGGTGAGTCGGGATGCTCCTATGGATGTCAAGGGCTTCCTGGGCAAAGATCGGCCCGGATGGCGGTGAAGACCTCGCGGGCGACGTAGCGCTTCAGGCACCGGATGATTTCGGGCTTGGTTCGGCCCTGCTTGGTACTGCGATCCAGGTTGGCACGGGTAGCGGGATCCCAGCGGAGCTGACAGAGAACGATCCGGTAGAGGGCGGCGTTGGCCGCCCCGTCACCGCCGCGGTTGAGACGGTGTCGGGCGGTCTTGCCTGACGAGGCGGGGATGGGGGCGGCACCGCAGAGATGGGCGAACTGTCAAGGGCCATGAGATCCTGCGCGGTGGCGGACAGCGAACGCCGTCGCCGAAACCGTGGTTGCCACGACCACCACCACTGCGTTGGGCATGAGGCCGACCCGCCCCCTGAGAGATGAATCAGTACTGGCTCCGCTCGTGCGCCTCACGCAAGGCGCGCCGGCAGCTCGTGGGCGGACCGCAGCGGGTCACGGGAAGCCCCTACGGTTGGGTGCCAGCATGTCAGAGGCACGACAAGGATTGGGAACGCCATGGCTGTGAAGAACAATGAGGTCATCCGCAACCACGCGGCCTTCATTTGGTCGGTGGCCGACCTTCTGCGGGGCGACTACAAGCAGTCCGAGTACGGCCGGGTGATCCTGCCCCTGACCGTGCTGCGCCGCCTCGACTGCGTGCTCGAGCCCACCAAGGCGAAGGTGCTCGACCGGGCCGCCCAGCTGGAGGGCAGGATCGAGAACCTCGAGCCGATCCTGTGCCGGGAGTCGGGTGAGCAGTTCTTCAACACCTCCAGGCACGACTTCAAGACGTTGCTGGCCGCCCCCGACGACCTGGCCGACAACCTGCGCCACTACGTCGCCAGCTTCTCCGCCGGCGCCCGCGACGTCATCGACAAGTTCGACTTCGACTCCCAGATCATCCGGCTCGACCGCTCCAACCTGCTCTACCTGGTCGTGTCGAAGTTCGCCTCCCTCGACCTGCACCCAGACGTGGTGTCGAACCTGGAGATGGGCTACCTCTACGAGGAGCTCATCCGCCGCTTCTCGGAGCTCTCCAACGAGACCGCCGGTGAGCACTTCACCCCCCGTGAGGTGATCCGGCTCATGGTGAACCTGCTGTTCATTGAGGACACCGACCTGCTCACCAAGCCCGGCATCGCCAAGACCCTTCTCGACCCGGCCTGTGGCACCGGGGGGATGCTGTCGGTGGCCGAGGACCGGCTGCGCGAGCTCAACCCGCAGGCCCGCCTCCACGTCTACGGCCAGGAGCTCAACGCCGAGACCTACGCCATCTGCCGCTCCGACATGATGCTCAAGGGCCAGGACGCTACCAACATCGTCCATGGCAACAGCTTCTCCGAGGACGGCCACGTCGGCTTCAAGGCCGACTACCTCCTGGCTAACCCGCCCTTCGGCGTCGAGTGGAAGAAGGTCGCCGACACCATCCGCGACGAGGCCGACAAGAAGGGCTTCGCCGGCCGCTTCGGGGCCGGCCTGCCGAGGATCAACGACGGGTCGTTCCTGTTCCTCCAACACATGATCTCCAAGATGAAGCCGGTCGACCAGGGCGGCTCCCGGGTCGCCATCGTGTTCAACGGATCGCCGCTGTTCACCGGCGCCGCCGGCTCCGGCGAGTCGGAGATCCGCCGCTGGATCATCGAGAACGACTGGCTCGAAGCCGTCGTCGCCCTGCCCGACCAGCTCTTCTACAACACCGGCATCTCCACCTACTTCTGGATCGTCACCAACCGCAAGGACCCCCGGCGGAAGGGCAAGGTTCAGCTCGTCGACGTCCGCGACTTCTTCGTCAAGATGCGCAAGAGCCTGGGCGAGAAGCGCAAGCAGATCAGCGACACCCAGATCGACGACATCGTCCGCCTTTACGGCGACTTCACCGAGAACGACCGGGTCAAGGTCTTCCCCAACGAGGCCTTCGGCTTCCTGCGCATCACCGTCGAACGGCCTCTGCGGGTGCGCTGGGAGGTCACCGATGAAACCC
>JBPCMH010000005.1:0-15612 GCA_051002495.1 Acidimicrobiales bacterium | reverse complement strand
GGGCAGCCAGCCGCTCCTGCAACTCGTGCTCGACCTGCGTCGCCTTCTCTGCCGAGAGGATGCCGCCCAACGAGTCGTCGTATTCGGCCTCCAACAGGGCGACACGCCGCTGCACCGCCGCTCGACGGTCGGCGATCTTGTCCACATCAGGGACCAGCCGACGTGCGGTGTTGTAGGCCGTCCGGTTGAGATCTCGTCGTTCCTGCAGCTCATCGAGGTCGGGCTCGCGTGCGTCAGCCGCGGTGAACACGGCGCCGAACTCCTGGCGGTACTCCGACATCGAGAGCCCCTCGAGCCGCTCAATCTCGGCGTCGATTTCCTCGGTCGATCGGGCACGGATCCGGCCCCGATTCCGGTCCTCGGCCGCGGTCGCCCACGCTTCAAACGCGCTTAGCCTGATCTCGGTGCTGCCCGCCGGTGCTTCGAGTTTGTCGAGGTACTCCTCAACCGGACGACGGGCGGCGGCTTCCTCGCCCTCAGCGTTCTCGAGGTCTTTCTGAATTCGGGCCCTGACGGCCAAGTCGACCAGCTGGTGGATCAGGTCGGACGCGAGCGTCGGGGTTTCGATTCCGAACGGACGGCAGACCTCCATGAACTCTTCTCGCGCTCGCTCGACCGCGGGCTCGATTTCTTCGACGAGCATCTCGCGCATTCGCTCGGCTTCGTCGCCGAGGCCATCGAGCGTCCCGACAGCTGCGGCATAGGCACGAGCTTCGGCCTCGAGTTCGAGCGACTCCAATGGGGAGAGGTCGCCGGCGAGACGACGCCACTCTCGCATGCATGTCCGGTGCTCGGCGTGGCACCGCTCCACTCGCTCACGCATGCCGGGATCCTGGATCGCATCCATGCGTCGCAGATGGAAGATGAGGTAGGACGGCACGCCTGCTCGTACGAGTGCGTCCTCTTCCCAGCCCTGGGCCTCGGCCAAGCGCTGGCGGGGTCCGACGATCGACCACCATGCTGCGCTGGCCGCGCCGGCCAGGGCGAGCGGGGCGACGACGGGGGCGAGCGGGATGGCCATCGCGCCGAGCGCCACGGCCCCGCCTGCAGCGACGATGCCTACACGCCGCTTCTCGAGCAGGTCGTGCGCTTTCTCGACGGCCTGGTGGGCGCACCCAATCCCCTGGACGATGGCCGGAGCTTCATTGTCATCATCAGGGGTGAATCCACCGGCGCTGAGCGAAGCCTCTTCGAGGGCGAGCGCGCTCGCGACGGCCCGGTCGGCCGCGGCCCAAACCAGGTCTTGGTCGTGGCGTGCTAGCCGGGCGATGTCGGGGTGAGACGGTGCGGGCAGGTGGTCAACCATGAGCGTGGCGAGCCGGGCCGAGGCTGAGGCTCGACGGGCCTCGGCGCCAGCCAAAACATCCACCAACCGGTCGAGGTTTAGAGGGGCCTTGTCGGGCATAGCCAACGCGCCGGCCATGGCCTGGGCGTCCATGCGCTCCCGCTCCCCGAATCGGCGCGCCGCGTCGACTCGGCGGGACTCGGAGTGACGCCAGCGTTGAGCCAGCGGGCGAAGCTCGGCGGCATGCGATGCCACCGCGGCGTCTACCTCCCGGTCCTCGGACGTGGCATGCACTGCGGACTTCTCGGAGCGGAGGTTCTCGAGCTGCAGCAGCAACTGCGCGTAGCGGCGTTTCGGTCGGCCGGGCTCGATCTGGGAGATCTCGTGATCGATGCCCTGCACTTCGAGGCGAAGGGCATCCGCGGCATCACGGGCCACCTCGGCTCCTTCTAGCTGATCATTCAGCACGGCCAGCGCCGCTCGTGACTCACCGAGTTCGCGCGGCTCGCGGGGGCCTTGCGTGTCGAGACCAAGCCGTCCCGGATCGAGGTACATCAAGTCGAAAAGCTCATGAACGGTCAGGCCGAGCGTCTGGGTCGGCCCGAGCGCGATGCTGCCGTCGTCGTAAGCGATGTGAAATGCGCCTTCTGCCGTTTGATCGACAACGACCCGTCGACCGGTCCGGTCGACAAAGGCCAGTTCGCTGGACACCGTCGCCTGCCCGGCGAGCGTGCCGAGCAGGACCTCGACCAAGCCTTGGCGATCGTCGATGGACAGGCCGCCAATCACGGTGAGGCGATTGTTGAACCGAAGCCGCGCGCCATCGCCGTGGACCCGCAAAGCAAGTTGATGCAGGCGCATGCTCCAGCCCTCCTTCTTCTTTGCAGATCGGCACGTCCGCGGTTGGCCTGTAGCGCCTGGCGGCGGCGAATCCGGGGCTGTGACGCCGGGCGAACGAGCCCGCGAAGCAGTGCGAGGGGCGAATAGTTCGGGACTCGAACTTGCCCGGCGGGTCAAGTAGCATCTCCCCCCGTGCCTCCCATCACCGCTGCCCGCCGATCTGGCTGGCGCCTGCTCCGCCGGGCCGTAGCGCCTCAGAAGCGGGGCGTCGCGCTCGGCGTGCTCGCTGGGTTGTGCTGGACGGCGGCCAAGGTTGCCGTGCCGTCGCTCACCCGGAAGGCCATCGACCAGGGGATCATCGACGGGGACCGCTCGGCGCTCATGAGTTGGACTCTCGCCATCCTTGGCGTGGGGCTGATCGCCGCGGTGTGCACCGGTCTGAGGCGATACCAGGCCTTTGGGATCGCATGGAAGGGCGAGACCGCACTACGTCAGCAGCTCTTCGCCCACCTGCAGCGCCTCCACTTCGCCTTCCACGACCACGCCCAGACCGGCCAGCTCATGTCGCGCTCAGCGACCGACATCCAGCAGGTGCAGAGCTTCCTGGTGATGATCCCGATCACGATCTCGAACGTCATGACCCTGCTGTCGGTCACCACCATCCTCTTCCTGATCAACGTAAAGTTGGCGGCTATCTCGCTGGTTGCCCTGCCGTTCATCAACGTCGCGGCCAAGCGGTTCTCCTCGAAGGTGCACCCTGCGTCCCTCGAGCTTCAGCAGGAGCTGGCCGAGCTCGCCACCGTGGTGGAGGAGACGGTCACCGGCATCAGGGTGGTCAAAGGATTCGGCGCCGAGCAGGCCCAGGCCAACCGGCTGCGCTCGCGTACCGACCGGGTTTTTGAACGAGCCATGAACCTGGCACGCATCCGGGCCATGTTCAACCCAGTCATCGAGTTCCTCCCCGCCATCGGACTCGTGGCGGTGCTTTGGTACGGAGGCAGTCAGGTCATCGCCGGACAGCTTTCCATCGGCGCGCTCATCGCGTTCAACCAGTACCTGCTGATGATGATCCCACCGCTTCGGATGACGGGCATGATCGTGGCCCAGTCCCAGCGGGCCGTTGCTGCCGGCGAGCGGATCGACGAGATCCTGTCGACCGCTCCGGAGATCGTCGACGCGGCCGATTCGACCGATCTGCCCGCTGGCGGTGGCGAGATCGTGTTCGACGACGTGCACTTCGGCTATCAGCCAGGGCGCGAGGTGCTGCGGGGCTTCTCGCTACGGGTGTCGCCAGGCGAGGCCGTTGCCATCGTTGGCCCGACCGCGGCAGGCAAGACCACCGTCGCTCGCTTGATCCCACGGTTCTATGACGTCGATAGCGGCAGCATCCGCATCGACGGCGACGACATTCGTGGGCTGCACGTCGAAGCCCTGCGGAAGACCGTCGGCATCGTCTTTGAGGACACGTTCCTGTTCAGCGACACCATCCGAAACAACATCGCATTCTCCGACCCGCAGGCGCCGCAAGAAGACATCGCTCGGGCGGCCCGGCTCGCCGGTGCTGAGGAGTTCATCGGCGAACTTCCCGACGGCTACGACACGGTCATCGGCGAGCGCGGATTCTCCCTCTCCGGCGGTCAGCGGCAGCGGATCGCGCTGGCTCGAGCCATCATCACCGACCCCCGAGTGCTGATCCTCGATGACGCCACCTCCTCGGTTGACCCGACCAAGGAGCACGAGATCCGAGAAGCGCTCAACGAGGTCATGCGGAACCGAACGACCATCGTGATCGCCCATCGCCCGGCAACCATCGCTCTGGCCGACCGCGTGGTGCTTCTTGACGATGGCGTGGTGGCGGCCGAGGGCACCCACCAGCACCTGCTGGCCACCAACGCCCGATACCGAGAAGTGCTCGCCCAGGCCGGAGCGGCAACCGTCGAAGACGATGCCGACGCGGCGGATGACCCCGAAACCGTGGGTGCGTCCACCGAGGGCGGTGCCTGATGCGCGGCGGAGGCGGCTGGGGTGGCTTGTCGGCGACTGAAGAAGAAGACCAGCTCAGCGCGGGAGAGGCCAAGCACGTCCTGACGCGCGCCTTGCGCATGCTGCGGCCGTACCGGGCCAAGACGATCATTGCGGGTCTGGTCATCATCGGGTACGTCGCGACCACCCTGTCCGGTCCGATCCTCGTCCGCTACGGCATCGACCAGGGGCTAGGCGGAACCAAGGGCGTCGGCAACGCTGATCGGGCAGCCCTCAATCGAGCGGTGCTCGGCTACCTGGTCACCGCGGCGACAGCCGTGCTCCTGTTCCGCTCGATGATCCTGCTGGTCAGCCGGATCGGCGAAAACTTCCTGCGAGACCTTCGCGTGCGGGTGTTCGGTCATCTGCTCGGACAGTCCCAGAGCTTCTACGACAAGGAACAGACCGGGAAGTTGGTCGCCCGGATGACCTCCGACATCGACTCGCTGCAGGAGCTCGTCCAGCAGGGCCTGGTCATGTTTGTGTCCAACGGGCTGCTGATGACGATGGCCGTTGTCCTCTTGGTGTGGATGTCGCCGCTGCTCTCGCTGGCCTGCTTGGTCGCGCTGCCCATGGTGATCCTGGCCAGCATTCGCTTCCAACGCGACTCCAACCGGGCCTACCTGCAGGTGCGCGATCGGATCAGCCAGACCCTGTCCACCCTGCAAGAGGGCATCTCCGGTGTCCGGGTCATCCAGGCCTTCGCCCAGGAAGCCACCACCGTCGGCCGTTTCCGTCGGCACAACGAAGCTCAGCTCGCCGCCAACATGGAAGCGACCAAGATCTCGGCCCGCTACTTCCCCGTCATTGAGTTGGCCGGCGTCGGCACCACGGCCGCCGTCGTTGGCTTCGGCGGTGTGCTCGTCGGCCGAGGCACCGTGTCGGTCGGCACCATCGGCGCTTTCGTGTTGCTCCTCGGCTACCTCTTCGAGCCCGTGCAGCAACTCAGCCAACTGTTCAACGTGCTGCAGTCGGCTGGCGCAGCCCTGAACAAGCTCTTCGGGCTGCTCGACACCAAAAGCATCGTCCGTGAGCGCCCAGGCGCCGTCGACCTGCCGGAGAGGGGCGCGGTTGAGGTCTCGGCCCTCCGCTTCTCCTATGGCGACGGCGCCGACGTGCTCAACGGCGTCGACCTTACGATTGAACATGGCGAGCGAATCGCACTGGTCGGCCCCACGGGGGCAGGCAAGTCCACGTTGGCCAAGCTCATCGCCCGGCTGTACGACCCCAGCGAGGGCGTCGTGTCCTACGGGGGTGTCGAACTGCGCGATGCGACGTTCGCCACGTTGCGTCGACGTATCACCGTGGTCCCGCAGGAGGGGTTCCTCTTCTACGGCACGATCCTTGAGAATGTTCGGATCGGCCGCCCTGACTCGACTGACGACGAGGCGGTCGAAGCGATGAAGACCATTGGCGTCTACGAGCGGTTCGCCGCACTGCCCGACGGCCTCCACACGGAAGTGCGCGAGCGCGGCTCGCGGCTGTCGGCCGGCGAGCGTCAGTTGGTCTCCCTCGCCCGCGCTGCCCTGGCCAACCCGGCCGTCCTCGTGCTCGACGAGGCGACATCCAACCTTGACCCCGGTACTGAGGCCGAGGTGGAGCACGCGCTTAACGCGCTGATGGAAGGGCGCACGGTCATCGTCATTGCTCACCGCCTGTCTACGGCCGAACGGGCCGACCGGGTCGCGGTCGTCGACGCCGGGGGTCTGGCCGAGATCGGGACCCACAGCGAGCTGCTGGCGAAGGGGGAGCGGTACGCCGCGTTGTTCAGCTCTTGGGCGGGCGGTCTGGCCGCGACTGGCGGCCCATGAGTGGCATCCGGGGTCGCCGGGTCCCTCGCCGGTAGGTTGTTCGCGTGACCACGCGAGGTACTTCCACCCGGCGCTTTGGAGCCGGAAACCGGGAGAACCACGATGCCTCGGCGTTCTACGACCGACAGTTGGTCGCGGCAGAGTTCTCGACCGAGTCCGACTGTGCGACTGCCCCCGAGGTTGACCGCATCTGGTGCCACTCCGCCGAAGAGATGACGGAGTTGCCCGACAACTCCGTCGCCCTGATGGTGACGTCCCCGCCCTATCACGCGGGCAAGGCTTACGACTCCGACGACACCTATGAGGAGTACCTCGGCCTGCTGGAGCGGATCTTCCAGGAGACCCACCGCGTCCTCGAACCGGGCGGCCGGGCCGTGGTCAACGTGGCGAATCTGGGCCGTAAGCCGTACATCCCTCTGGCGACGCACGTCACGTCGTTGATGACCGATCGCCTTGGGTTCTTCATGCGCGGTGAGGTCATCTGGCGCAAGGCCGGAGGGGCCTCTGGCTCATGCGCGTGGGGTTCTTGGCAGTCGGCATCGAACCCGACGCTGCGCGATGTCCACGAGTACTGCCTTTGCTTCTCCAAAGGCCGGATGGATCGCGCTCGCAAAGGCGTGTCGACGATCGAACGTGACGATTTCCTCGCCGCCACGCTGTCGATCTGGGACATCCCGCCCGAGTCGGCCCGCCGCGTCGGCCACCCCGCGCCTTTCCCAGTGGCTCTGCCCCGCCGGTTCATCGAGCTGTACAGCTACGAGGGCGACGTGGTCCTCGACCCCTTCATGGGCTCAGGCTCTACCGCAATAGCCGCGGTCGAAGCAGGCCGGCACTACGTGGGTTACGACACTGATCCGGCCTACGTCGAGTTGGCCGAAGGTCGCGTCGACGCGGCGAAGTCAGCGCTCGAAACCTGAAGCCTGCCGTCAACCTCGCACTGGACGCAGGCTGTACGCTTCAGGTCGTGGCGGTCTCGCTGGACTCGGCCTCGACGGTGAGGCTGATCTCGAGCTCGTCGAGCAGATCGCCGATCTCCTGGCCGTCGAACAACTCACGTTCACGGGTCAGGGCCAGCCACTGCTCGATGTGATCGACCACGGGATAGGCGCGAAGTGCGCCGTAGAGGTCAAGCAGGCGGTCTTGGACGTGGCGAGCGCTCTGCAACGGCTTGGCCTCGGTCTCGGCCCTCCACTGCTCGATCTGCGTCTTCGTCTCGTCTCGCATGCTCACTCCTTCGTTGTCCTCCGGAACGGGTCCATCTCAACACAACTGGTCGTGTCTGTTGTTCCCGGCCGATGTGCTGGCCGGTGATCTTCCACGCTGCTGCTCACTGCAAACCTCGGTCTACTACCTGTAGACCTCGGCACTGCTGACCAGTATCCCAAGGACCATCCCGCTATTCGGCGCGGATTGACTAGTTGATCCGAAGCATTTGATTCACATTCCGGTCATTTGGCACGTCTGGTGGCTGCTCGGACCGGTCTTGGGAGGGTGTCAGGGCGGGGCCGGCAAGTGTGGGGGATGGTGTTGGCGGGAAGGATTGTTACTATGACCGTAGGAGTAATTCCCCCAACCTCCGTTTGGAGCAGTTCATGAGCACCACCGCATCCGGTCTCGACCTCGGCCGCTACAAGTTGGGGTGGAGCGACACCGTCGACTACGTCTTCAAGCCCGAGAAGGGCCTGTCCGAGGACGTCGTGCGGCAGATCTCCATCCACAAGGGCGAGCCCGACTGGATGTTGGACTTCCGCCTGCGGGCCTTCCGTCACTTCCAGCGCAAGCCGATGCTGCCGTGGTTCGCGAAGAACATGCCCGACATCGACTTCCAGGACATCTTCTATTACATCAAGCCCACTGATCATCAGGTGAGTGAGTGGGATGACCTGCCCGAGCAGCTCAAGGCTACCTACGAAAAGCTTGGGATTCCCGAGGCCGAGCGCAAGTACTTGGCTGGCGTCACCGCGCAGTACGAGTCAGAGGTCGTCTATCACAAGAACCGAGATGATCTTGAGGCGCAGGGGATCCTGTTCTCCGACATGGATACCGCGCTGCGGGAGACCCCTGACCTGGTCAAGAAGTTCTTCGGCACGATCATCCCGCCGGGCGACAACAAGTTCGCCGCGCTGAACTCGGCGGTGTGGTCGGGTGGCTCGTTCATCTACGTGCCGCCGGGCGTCAAGGTCGACATGCCGCTCCAGGCCTACTTCCGGATCAACTCCGAGAACGCCGGCCAGTTCGAGCGCACGCTCATCATCGCCGACGAGGGTGCCCAAGTGCACTACATCGAGGGCTGCTCGGCCCCCGTGTACACCACCGACTCCTTGCACTCCGCTGTCGTTGAGCTCGTCGCCATGCCCGGAGCGCGCATCACTTACACGACCATCCAGAACTGGTCGCCGAACGTCTACAACTTGGTGACCAAGCGGGCCGTGGCCCACGAAGAAGCCCACGTCGAGTGGATCGACGGCAACATCGGCAGCCGGCTCACGATGAAGTACCCCTCGGTGGTTCTCGCTGGCGCGAAGGCCTCCGGCGAAGTGCTGTCGGTCGCGTATGCCGGTGCTGGCCAGCATCAGGATGCCGGCGCCAAGATGATCCACGCGGCACCGGAGACCACGTCGCGGATCATCTCCAAGTCCATCTCCAAGGACGGCGGACGCACCACCTATCGCGGCCTGGTTCGGGTCGAGGAGGGCGCACGCAACGCCAAGAGCTACGTGCAGTGCGACGCCCTGCTGCTCGACGACATCTCGGCCACCCTGACCAAGCCGTACCAGGAGATCGAGGAGCGCGACGCCGTCATCCAGCATGAGGCCACCGTGTCCCGCGTTAGCCAAGACCAGCTCTTCTACCTGATGCGCCGTGGCCTCTCTGAAGAGCAAGCCGTGGGCATGGTCGTGAACGGCTTCATCGAGCCGGTCACCCGTACCCTGCCGATGGAGTACGCCGTCGAATGGAGCCGTCTGATCGAGTTGCAGATGGAGGGCTCGGTCGGCTGATCCTGTCCGTGTCACCCTGAGCGCCGTCGAACCCGTAGGCTGCGCCGGGCGACGGAAGGGGCGGCGTGCTTCTCATCACATTGCGGGATCTTCAATGGCGTTGGCGACGGTTCTTGGTGGCCCTGGGGGCCACTGCGATCGTCCTTGCGCTCACCTTGGTGTTGGCGGGTGTTAGCGCCAGTTTCGGGAACGAGGCAGGGCGGACTGTCGACGCGCTGCATGCCGCGGGATGGCTGGTGCCGGAGGGAGCCTCCGGTCCGTTCATGAGCTCGGCCACCCTTCCGGCCTCACGGGCGGATGAGGTTTCGGTCGTGCCCGGCGCAGGGGCGTCGGAGCCGGTGTCGGTCCTGCGTGGGACGCTGTCACAGGATCCGGTGGCCGAAGACGTGAACCTGATCGGGGTCCGTGCTGGCGCCTTCACGACACCCGATCTGATCGAGGGGCGGGCCCCGAACATCGTGGGTGAGGCCACCATCGATGAGGGTCTCGACATCGACGTGGGCGCGACCGTGCAGATCGGCAGCAGGTCTCTCCTTGTCGTTGGCCGTACGTCCGGGCTCAGCTTCCGGGCAGGAGTGCCCAGCGTGTACATCACGCTTCAGGAGGCGCAGGCGATCGGCTATTCGGGCGCAGATCTGGCCAGCGCCATCGTGACCGAGGGCGTCCCCTCGGCAACTCCGCCTGGCCTGGTGCTGCTCGACGGCGAAGCGGTCAAGGCCGACCTGCTCGCTCCGATAGCGAATGCTCGCAAGACGATCAGCCTGGTGCTCGGGCTGTTGTTTCTCGTCGCCGCGCTGATCATCGGCTCCGTCGTGTTCCTCTCGGCTCTTGATCGTGTCCAAGACTTTGCCGTTCTGAAGGCCATCGGGTCGGGCAGCGCCGCCCTCTTCGCGGGCGTCGCGCTGCAGTCACTCCTCCTCACGTTGGCTGCCGGCCTTGTCGGGGCGGCGCTCGCTCAGATCATCGCCCCTGTGTTGCCAATGAAGGCCGAGATTGGTGCTTCTGCCTATGTCCTGCTGGCGGTGGTCGGAGTGGTGGTTGGGATGTTGGCCAGCTTGGCTGGCATACGGCGGGCCATCACCGTTGATCCCGCGCTGGCTTTCGGAGGCGCATGATGTCGATATTTGTTGACGACCTGACCGTGTCGTATCAGAGCGGGGGGTATGAGATCCGGCCCCTCGACAAGGTCTCGCTTGCCGCGGAAACAGGGGAGCTCGTGCTGCTCCTCGGTGCCAGCGGGTGCGGGAAGACCACCCTGCTGTCGGTGCTAGCCGGAATCCTCAAGCCGGCATCGGGAACGGTGCGCGTTGGCACAACCTCGGTCACCGGCCTCGAGGGCGACCGGCTCACGCGATATCGGCGTCACGGCATCGGGGTCGTGTTCCAGGCCTTCAACCTTGTGCCGAGTTTGACTGCGTTGGAGAACGTGGAGTCGCCCTTGCGCCTCGCAGGGGTCCCCAAGGGCGAGGCTCGGGCTCGGGCCCAGATGCTCATCGAGCAGGTCGATCTCGCCGAGCGGGCCCACCACCGACCAGGTGATCTGTCCGGCGGACAGCAGCAGCGGGTTGCCATCGCCCGCGCCCTGGCACACGACCCTCCGGTGATCCTGGCCGATGAGCCGACCGCCCATCTCGACTATCTCAACGTGGAGGGCATCCTGACCCTTCTCCGCGGGTTGGCCGACGCCGGCCGCTGCGTTGTGATCGCCACTCACGATGAGCGGCTGCTGCCGCTCGCTGATCGGGTTATCGAACTCACCCCGCGCTTTACGACCGACGACGTCGAGCCGCAAACCGTCAAGCTCAAGGCGGGCGACGTTCTGTTCGAGCAGGGCGATCAAAGCGACTTTGTGTACGTGATCGAACGCGGGCGCATCGAGGTACTGCGGCGTCGGGGGGACGGGACGGACGAAGTGATCGCTAGCCGACGCAAGGGCCAGCATGTGGGTGAGCTCGGGCCTTTGCTCGGGCTGCAGCGATCGGCAACGGCGCGTGCCGCGATGGGAACGACGCTGACCCGCTACACCGCCCACGACTTTCGTAGCCGGGTGGGTGGCGGTCTACCCATCAAGGTTGACGACTGATCAGTCAGCGAAACTGCTCTGCTCAAGCTGGTCAAGCGTGTAGCGGTAGGCCGACTCAACGAGCTGCGGACCCACGCCGAAGTTGAGCGCTCCAAAGTTGTCCATGGGCGGGCGCAGATAGAGATCGACCGGTGTCGACTCGAGCACGGCCCGTTGGGCGTATTCGCCACCGACCTGCTTGGCCCGCATGAGGATTTGAACGGCGTTGGGTACCTCGGGGGCGCTGCCGTTGCGGAGCAGGCGGTCGGCCAACATCCTCCACCCCGATAGAGACGGCGGAAATGGTTGCCGCGGCCGTAGGTCGACGTCGGGCTCGAGATCGACGGCGATGATCCGCCCGTCGAGTCGCTCTCTCATGGCGTCGACTGGGACGTTGTTCAGGACGCCACCGTCGACGAGGAGGTCTCCATCCGAGAAGACCGGCGGAAGGATGCCGGGCAGGGCGATGCTGCTCCGGATGCAGAGCCACGCTGGTCCGCGTTCGTGGATCTCCGGACGCGATCGGGTCAGGTTGGTGGAAACACAGAACCACCGAATCCAGAAGTCTTCCATCGCGGTCTCGCCGAGATAGTTGGGGTCGCGAAGGAGCTTGGTGACCTTCTTCCCGCTGGTCAACGACACCAGGGGGAGCGTCGGTCGAAACAATCCCTTGCCTGCGAACGCGCGGACGACGTTCTCCATACGGGTGCTGTGGTCCCAACCCACGGCTTTGCCCGCTGCCATAAGTGCGCCGATGCTGGTCCCCCCAATCATGTCGATGGGCACGCCCGCATCCTCAAGCGCGCGGATGACACCCATGTGGGCGAAACCGCGAGGACCACCGCCGCCGAGCACCAGTCCAACGGCGTTCCCCGTGACCAAACGCGCGACCCGCTCCATGTCTCCGCGGTCGCCTCGCCGGACGTGGTGGTGGGCGGCCAGATTCCTCACTTCCAACCAGCGGATGGTGCCTTCCGGCCGTTGGCAGTCCGCCGGGTGAACGAGAAGAAGTTCACGCCTGGTTTGTCCGGCGGCGACCTCCCGCCGGTTCGGTTCCGGGCGGGCAGTTGCATCGGCGACGAGAACGATACGGTCGGCCTGGCGGGTGCATTGTTTCACCCAACTCCTTCTGCCGTTGCCCACGTAGATCACATGCGGCCCTTCGCGCTCGCAACGATCGAGGAGCGTGAGGAGCGCCGCCGTGGCCGGTCTTGGACCGAGCAGCTGGTCGATGCGGGCTGCGTCGAGCACCACCGTCTTTGGGCCGAGCGCGCTGGCGAGATCCATGGCGACGGCGGCGACGACGCGAGGATCAGTCCCGCCTGCCGGCAGGAGGGCGATCGTTCGAACCGGGGGCTCGTGGGCGACTTCCGAGCCATCGAGGTGGTCGACCACCGTCCGGGCGATGTGGAGTACTGCCGCAGGCGCTTGGTCGACCAGCGCATCGAAGTCATCAGCCGAGAGTCGGAGTAGCTCGGAGTCGCGGGTGGTCCGGACTGAGGCCAGTCGGGGCCGATGGCTCAGCAGAGCGAGCTCGCCGACAACATCACCGGGTCCTGCCTCGTTGAGCGGGACCTCCACCCCGTCCGGCGCAGAGGTGAACACCTGGAGCCTCCCGCGGACGACCACAAAGAGGGCGTCGCCGGTGGCACCGGCCGTAATCACCAACTCCTCGGCCGGCACGAAAATGCGGCGCATTCGCTCCGCGGTGTATCGCAGCGTCTGGTCGTCGAGGTCGGCGAACAGATGACATGACTTCAACTCGTCGATGGTCGCCGGCTCTGATGACCGTCTGTGTTCAGCCATCAGGTTGCCGTGGCGTCAGCCGCCGGTGAATTTGGGTTCGCGCTTCTCGATGAAGGCTGTCATGGCCTCGATGAGGTCGTTCGACTGCAGGAAGGCAGAGTTCCAGACGGCCACGTAGTCGAGCCCTTCAGCTACCGACATGTCCTCAGTGGCGCGAAGCACGGCCTTGGGACCCACGACCGCCAGTGGCGAGTTGGCCGCGATTTCGGCCGCCATCGCCTGGGCGGCCTTGACCGTCGCGTCCTGATCGGGGAGGACGTCGTTGACTAAGCCGATTTCGCGAGCGCGTTCCGCGGTGATGTCCTTGCCGGTGTAGGCCAGTTCGGCAACGTGTCCGGCACCGATGATCCGCGGGAGCCGCTGCAGCGTGCCGACATCGGCGACGATGGCGATCTTGGTCTCTCGCACGGAGAACTTGGCGTCGGCTGAGGCCAGCCGGATGTCGCACGCGCTTATGAGGTCAACGCCGCCGCCGATGCACCACGAGTGGATAGCGGCGATGACCGGCTTGGGGCAATCTGCCACGGTCGTAATCGAGGCCTGGAGTTTCTTGACGTGCTTCAGGAAGCCGGCCGCGCCTGCGGCCCGGCTCGTGTTCCCGCTTCCACTGCCAGTCACCTGCCCCATCGCCTTGAGGTCGAGGCCGACGGTGAAGTGCGGTCCCTTCGCAGCAACCACGATGGCTCGCACCTCGGGGTCGTCGCCGAGCTCGTCCATGCAGATCGGCAATCCTGCCCAAAAGGCCTCGCCCATGGCATTGCGCCGCTCCGGGCTGTCGAGCCACAGCGTGGCGACGTTCCGTTCACGCTCGATCGTGAACACTTCGGAATCGGCCATGGCGCGATCGTAGGCGGGCGATAACGTGCCCGTCCGTGCCCCACGGGATCCAGGTCCGCTACCGAATCGTTGATGTGTTCTCCGAACAACCGCTGGCCGGGAACGCGCTGTGCGTCGTGCTGGACCCGCTGCCTGAGCCAGTCATGCCGGCCGTCGCCCGCGAGGTGAACCTCAGCGAGACCACGTTCGTGACCGTCACCGGCGACAACTCCTATGACGTCCGCATCTTCACGCCGGGGTCGGAGCTGCCGTTCGCCGGACACCCCTCGCTCGGGACGGCTTGGGTGCTCGGTCCGGGCCAGTGGCGCCAGACCAGTCCGGGTGCGACGGTCGACGTCGAGGCCGACGCATCGGGCGCGGTGATGACCCAACCCGACCCGACGTTCACGGAGGTCTGGCCAAAATCCGCTGGAGCGGCGCTCGGGGTCGAAGGGCTTTCAGCTGGATTCGCGGCGGAAGTGGGTGGCATGAGGCACCTCCTGCTGCCGACCGACCAGCCGGTCGAGAACCTCCGCCCGGACGCCGCCGCCCTGGCCCGTGTCGCTCGCGAGGTGCGATGTCAGGGCGTGGCAGTGTTCCGCCAGGTTGGCGATGCACAGCTCCACGTCAGGGTGTTCGTGCCCGGAGCAGGCATCGCCGAGGACCCTGGCACCGGCTCGGCTGCTGGCCCGATCGGGGTTCTCGCCCGACGGCTGTGGGACCTTCCGATCGACCTGCGGATTCGCCAGGGTGATGAGATGGGCCGGCCGTGCCGGATCGAGGTCCACGCCGAGCCCGGGAAAGTCCGGGTGGGGGGCAAGGTGGCGGCCTGCGCCGAGGGCACCTTTACGCTCTGATCTCGGACGCGGCCACCGGCTGGTCTCGCCTGTGGCACAGGTCACAGGGGTAACGGAGGGCGCCGCACTTGTCTCGCGCTCCTTGGTACTCATCCGAGGCAGTCCGTACAATCGATCGCGGGCCAGGGCGCTGGCCCTCTTTCGCGAACCGAGGACGATTCACCCTGACCACCTTCACCGAAGATCGATCTGAGTCGCTCGGCGGCCCCGCGTGGCTCGTGGCCAGGCGCCGTAAGGCGCTCACCGCGTTCAATGCCGCCGATCTGCCCACGGGCGAGGAAGAGGAATGGCGCTACAGCCGTATCGCCGACATCGACCTCGATCGCTTCGCGCCGGCTGACCCGAACCGCGACGACGCCCTCCCCGACGAGTTGAAGCCGGTGCTCGACGCCATCGGGGATCGTGCCGCGCTTGCTGTCATCAACGACGGACGACTGATCCACGTCGAGATCGACGAGGCACGGCTCTCGGGTTCGCTGACGATCGAAGCAGCGGAGGAATCGGCCGGGCGAGGCTGGAGCGAACCCCGCGACGCCTTTGGTCGCCTGCACGACGCGTTCGTGCCGGAGGTTGTCCGGGTGTCCGTAGCCAAGGGTGCCGTCGTCTCTGGTCCGATCGTCTTGCTGCAATGGACATCGTCACCGGGGATCGCGTCGTTTGGGCACGTCGTGATCGACGTTGGCGAGCAGGCCGAGGCTTCCGTCGTCAGCTATTCGGGATCGGCCGGTGGCGGCGCGCTGAGTGTGCCGGTGGTGGAGGTTGACCTGTCCGCAGCGTCAAACCTGCGCTTCGTCTCGGTGCAGGATCTGGCCACCGATACGTGGCAGTTGGCTGACCTGATCACCCGCACGGGCCGCGACGCCACATTGAAGGCGTACTTGGTTGCGCTCGGTGGCGACTACGCCCGCACCTGGCTCGACGTCTCGTTGCCCGCACAGGGTGCCTCCGCGCAGATCGCCGCGGTGTACTTCGGCGATGGCCACCAGATGCACGACTTCCGATCGGTACAGCTCCACGACGGCCCCCGGGCTGCGAGCGATTTCCTGCTGAAGGGCGCGGTGGCCGACGAGGCCAGAGGCGTCTACACCGGCGTGATCCGAGTGGAGAAGGGGGC
>JBPCMH010000004.1:0-13571 GCA_051002495.1 Acidimicrobiales bacterium | reverse complement strand
CACGGGCCCTACCAGAGCTGGACACGCAAGGTCGCCGGCAAGACCGTCACCCGCAACCTCACTCACGACCAGATCGAGCGCTACACGCCCTGGTTCGACGACGCCCGGCGGCTCCGCACGCTCGTCGACGATCTCAAACAACTCTCAATGCGAGCCGCTCATCGAACAGAAGGTTGGGAACTCCACGACTGACGCGATATCCCTCGCCCGACGTGCGGAAAGGGAGACTGAACGTCGTGTGGTGGTGATTTGCAGCGTTCGTTTCGGTTCGAACAGCGTTCGTTCGGCGGTGGAACCCGGATTATCGTCTCGGCGATGTCCAACCCTCCGACTCCAGGCGTTGTGCCTGTCGCCGTCCACCGCTTCGGAGGCGCTGGTCATCCAACCCTCTTCGCCCATGCCACGGGCTTCCACGGCGGGGTTTGGGGTCCGTTGGCCGCCGAGCTCGGCGACGGCTATGAGTGCTTCGCCTTTGATGAGCGCGGCCACGGCAACACGCCCCCGCCGGCCGACGGTAACTTCGACTGGGACGGGTTCGCCATCGACGCCCTGTCCGCGGTCGATGATCTCGGGCTCGTCTGCCCGTTCGGCGTCGGCCACAGCGCGGGTGCGGTGGCCTTGCTGCTCGCCGAACTGGCCCGCCCTGGGACCTTCAGCGCGCTGTTCTGCTACGAGCCGGTCATCTTTCCGTTCGAGGGACGCGTGATGCCGCCAGGAGAGCACCCGCTCACCGTTGGGGCCAGGAAACGGCGGGAAGTGTTCGCATCTCGAAACGAGGCATTCGACAACTTCGCGTCGAAGCCGCCGCTGGAGGTGTTGCGACCCGATGCACTTCGGGCTTATGTCGACTACGGCATGGAAGACCTTGCCACCGGTGAGGTTCGCCTCAAATGCCGAGGCGAGAACGAGGCCAAGGTCTACGCGATGAGCTCCCGACACCGCACCTACGAGCGCCTCGCTGAGATCCAGTGCCCGGTGACGCTGGCTGGCGGCGAACTGGCCGACACATTTACCCCTGACATCATTCGGCGCCAGGCTGAGCCGCTGCGTCAGGGGCGCGTGGAGATCCTCGAGGGGCTGGGACACTTCGGCCCCCTTCAGGATCCCGTGGCGGTCGGGGCCGCCGTGCGCCGCGCCTTTGACCCACCAGCGGGATGAACCACATATGTGTCACACGGCGGGTTTACCCTTGAGGCAATGAGTCTTCCGCTGCCAACTTCGCTGTCCCCGTCCAAAGTGGGGTCCTTCAAAGACTGCGCGTTGGCGTTTCGCTTCTCGGCGATCGACCGCCTCCCCGAGCCGCCGTCTCCGTGGCTCACCAAGGGCACGCTCGTCCACCGGGCGCTCGAGCTGCTGTTCTGGGAGGAACCCGCCGGTCAGCGAACGATTGAGGCCGCGCTGGCCAAGCTCGAACAAGCCAAGACCGAGATCATGACTGACCGCGACTTCACCGGCCTCACTCTCACCGAAGCCGAGACCGACGAGTTCTTCGGCGATGCCGACCTTTTGGTTCGGCGCTACTTCGAGTTGGAAGACCCCAACTCGGTGCGGGTGATCGGCACCGAGCTCATGCTCGAGGTGAGCCTTGGCTCGCTCACGTTGCGGGGCATCATCGACCGCCTTGAGCTCGACGAAGACGGGGAACTGGTCGTCACCGACTACAAGACCGGCCGCGCTCCCCATGGCAACTACGAGCTCTCAAAGATGGCAGGCATCCAGTTCTACGCTTTCCTGTGTGAGCAGGTGCTCGGTCGCCGCCCGGCCCGGATCCAGTTGCTTCACCTTCGGGAGCCGGTCGCCATCAGCACCGTGCCGTCCGAGCAGTCCATTGTCGGCATGCAGCGGCGTACCGAGGCCGTGTGGAAGGCCGTGGAGCGAGCGTGCGAGCAGGACAATTTTCGGCCCCGCATGTCCAGGCTCTGCGACTACTGCTCGTTCAAGGAATACTGCCCGGCATTCGGTGGCGACCCCGAACTCGCTTCGAAACTGGGCGAGGAGCGGCGGGCCGAGATCGCGGCACGGAGCGAGAGCTCCGACCACCGCAGTTATTCAACGCTCTCCGTCACCCGCTGACGGCACCTGCTGACGGCACCCGCTGACGGCATCCACCGCCCAGCGGTGCTCACCCACTTCGCCGCGAACGCCGCGGTCGCCGTAGCCTGACGAATCATGCACCGAGGACCTCAGCGGTGACCGACCGGGTGGGCCGGGGCCGGTTCCAGATCCGCCTTTCCCCGGAGAACGAGCGCAGGGTCGCGGCGTTTGACAACGCTGTGGATCGCGCCGTCTTAGAGCGGCTACGCGGGCGGCGGTGGGCCGATCGACTCTTCTACGCGGCCTCCGAGCTCGGCGATCACGGGCTGATCTGGCTCATCCTCGGCGCGGCCCGCGGCCTGCGATCCGAACACGAGTGGCCCGCGGCTGTGCGGCTGGGAATCGGTGTCGGCGTTGAGTCGGTGCTCGTCAACATTGGCATCAAGTCGTTGTTCCGCCGCGAGCGGCCTTTCTTCGACGGTCCTCGGCCGTTCCGACTGCGAACACCTCGCACGAGCAGTTTCCCCAGCGGTCATGCCACCTCGGCCTTCACCGCCGCGGCCCTCCTCAGCGACGGCGACCGCATGGCCCCGCTGTACTACGGGGCGGCGATTGTGGTGGCGGCGAGCCGGGTGCACGTCAAGATCCATCACGCCTCCGATGTTGTCGCCGGAGTGGCGGTCGGGATGGTCCTGGGTCGCATCGGACGGAAGCTGTTTCCCCTCCCATATCGCCCAGACCCGGAATCCTGAGCCAATCGGTGGGGTTGTAGGCCATATGACCACCTTTGCCGTCACCTGGGACTACCGCTGCCCGTTCGCCCGCAACGCCCACGAACACGTTCTGGCCGGGCTGCGGGACGGCGCCGATTGGGACGTTCGCTTCGTGCCGTTCTCGCTGAACCAAGTGCATGTGGGCGAAGGCGAGCCAGATGTCTGGGGCGACGAGTCAAAGGCACCGGGGCTCCTGGCCATGCAAGCAGGCATTGTGGTCCGCGACCGGTTCCCGGAGAAGTTCTACGACGCCCACGAGGCGCTCTTCGCCGCACGCCACGACAAGGGCAGCGACCTTCGCGAGGAGTCGGTCATCCGGGAAACCCTGACCGGTGCCGGCGTCGATGCCGATGCTGTATTCGCTGAGATCGCCGACGGCTGGCCGCTCGAGACGTTCCAAAAGGAGCACGAGGAGGTCGCCTCCGGCAACGCAGTGTGGGGGGTACCGACCTTCATCGCCGAGGATCAGGCGGTGTTTGTCCGTTTCATGAACCGGCCAGAAGGCGACGCAGCCGTTGCTCGGAAGACGATCGATCGCGCCGTCGACCTGCTAACCGGATGGCCCGAGCTCAACGAGTTCAAGCACACGAGCATCTCCCGCTGACCCTCCCGGTAGCGTGACCGGCTAATGCCGGATGAACAGACACAGGGAACGCACCTCGACCCACGCATGACCGATGCCGAGGCGCTCATGTGGAACCTCGAGAAGGATCCGGCCCTTCGGTCGTCGTTCCTGAACGTGACGTTCCTCGACACCACCCCGGATGTGGCCGCCTTCCGTCGGCGCATCGGGCGCGCCGTCGAGGAACTCCCCCGGCTTCGCCAGCGCGTGGCACCACCTCCGGGCCGGCTCGCCCCTCCGTCCTGGGTGGACGACCCCTCCTTCGACCTGGCCTTCCACGTCCGACACCTCGGCATGCCGGCACCAGGCACCGATCGCCAGTTGCTCGATCTGGCCGCGTTGCACTTCGAGGATTCCTTCGATCGGGCCCGGCCGCCGTGGCAGTTCACCATCGTCGAGGGCCTCGAAGGGGGACGGGCGGCGCTCCTCGCCAAGATGCACCACACCATCACCGACGGGGTTGGCGGGGTGCGGCTGTCGACGTCGTTCTTGGATCTAACGAGAGACGCCATCGACCCTGAGCCCCCGCCGACCGACGCCGACGACCGACCGTTCGCCGACATCAGCGATGGCGTACTCGAGCAGGCCGCAGGCGCAGTCGCCCATGCACTCCGGCGGCAGCTCGGAATCACCCGGCGGGCGGCCAGCGCCGCGGTCGACATCGCGCTGCACCCCACGTCGATTCCCAGCCGAGTGAGCGATGCCGGTGCAATCGCGTCATCGCTTCTTCGACAGGCCATCATCACCGACAGCGCCCACAGCTCGTTGTGGGCCGGTCGCCGCTCCCTCCGGCGCCACTTCGAGATCCTTACCGTTGAGCTGTCCCGGCTCAAGAAGGTCAGCAACGACCTCGGCGGCTCCGTCAACGACGGCTTTGTCAACTGTGTCGCGGGCGGCGCTGCGGCCTATCACCGAGCCAAGGGCGCGCCGGTGGCCGAGTTGCGCATGGCCATGCCCGTCAGCACGAGAACCGACAAGTCAGTCGGCGGCAACTCGTTCTCACCGTCGCGCGTGCTCGTGCCCGCCGGCATCGAACACCCCGAGGAGCGCTTCGCCGCGATTCACGAACGGGTGAACGCCACGAAGTCGGAGCGTGCGCTGACGTTCACCAACACCTTTGCGGGCGTGCTGAACTTGCTGCCGACCGGCCTGGTGGTCAACCTCGCCAGGCAGCAAACCGAGACCGTCGACTTCGCCACGTCCAACGTGCGTGGAGCGCCGTTTGATCTGTACGTGGCTGGCGCACACATCCTCGGCAACCACCCAATGGGCCCTACCGGAGGCACCGCGTTCAACGCCACGGTGCTGTCGTACAACGATCAGATGGACATCGGAATCACCATCGACACCGCGGCGGTGGATGATCCTGCGCTGCTTCGCCAATGCATGACCGACTCCTTTGACGAGTTCAACGCCCTGCGCTGAGGTGCGTGGCATCATCACCGCATGCCCCGGATAACGGTCACCAGCGTGTTCGTCGACGACCAGGCCAAGGCCTTGGCCTTCTACACCGACGTCCTCGGGTTCGTGAAGAAGACCGACGTCCCCATCGGAGAGTTCTCATGGCTGACGGTTGTCTCCCCGGGGTGCGCTTCACCCAGGAGCCGATCGAGGCTGGGCCGGTCGTGATCGCAGTCTTCGACGACACGTGCGGCAACCTCATTCAGCTCATGTCGCCGACCTGACCCGTGCGCCCGCGTGCCGGGTTGGCGTAGCGTCATCGAGATGGGACGACTGAGCGGGAAAGTTGCACTGATCACCGGCGGCGCACGTGGACAAGGGACGGCCGAGGCGCGACTTTTCGTGGCCGAGGGAGCCAAGGTCGTGATCGGCGACGTGCTCGACGCCGACGGCGAGTTGGTAGCCAAGGAGCTTGGCGATGCCGCCATCTATGTGCACCACGACGTCACCGACGCCGATGCCTGGACCGAAATCGTGTCCGCAGCCACCGACGCGTTTGGCCGCCTCGATGTGCTGATCAACAACGCCGGAATTTTTGCCTGGACTCCGCTGCTCGGCACCAGCACCGACGACTACATGAAGGTCATTCGCGTCAATCAGTTGGGCACGTTCCTCGGCATGCAGGCGGTTGCTCCTGCCCTGACCACCGCTGGTGGCGGGTCGATCGTGAACGTGTCGTCGATCGCCGGTCTGCGGGGCGGGCCGATGACAATGGCCTATTCGGCCAGCAAGTGGGCGGTCAGGGGTATGACGAAGGTCGCCGCCGTTGAGCTTGCGGCTGTGGGCATCCGGGTCAACTCCGTGCACCCCGGCATCATCGACACGCCGATGCTCACCGAGGGGTTGCTGTTCGGCAACGAAGCCGGCAAGGGCGACATCGCCAAGCGCATCCCGCTGCAGGAGGTGGCCAGCGCCGAACAGGTCGCCAATATGGCGCTGTTCCTCGCGTCGGACGACTCCAGCCATTGCACCGGGGCCGAGTTCGTGGTCGACGGCGGCATCACCGCCGGCATGGGCTTCACCACGCCGGCTGGCTGAGGGCGCGCAAGCACCGACCCCGCTGGTCAGACGTTGAAGCGGAACTCCACGACGTCGCCGTCGCGCATCACGTACTCCTTGCCCTCGATCCGCACCTTGCCAGCCGATTTCGCCGCGGCCATCGAGCCGGCGGCGATGAGATCATCAAAACCCACCACCTCGGCCTTGATGAAGCCACGCTGAAAATCGGTGTGGATCACCCCCGCAGCCTCCGGAGCTGTCGCGCCGTTCCGGATCGTCCATGCGCGCGACTCCTTCGGGCCTGCGGTGAGGTAGGTCTGCAGGCCAAGCGTCTCGAACCCAACGCGCGCCAGCACGTCGAGCCCGGGTTCATCGACGCCCATCTCCGTCAGCATCTCCCGGGCCTCGGCTTCGTCGTCGAGCTCGACCAGCTCGGCTTCGAACTTGGCGTCGAGGAAGATGGCCTCGGCCGGCGCCACGAGGTCGCGCATCTTCTGCTTGAGGTCGTCGTCGGCGAGTTCATCGGCGTCGCAGTTGAAGACGTAGATGTAGGGCTTAGCCGTGAGCAGGCTCAACTCCCGCAGGAGCGCCTGGTCGATCTTCGTGTCGATGATCGGCGTGCCCGCGTTGAGTGCCTCCAGCGCCTCCCGGGCGGCGTCAAGGGCAGGGGTGCCTTCCTTTTTGAACTTCGTCTCCTTCTCGAGGCGAGGCAATGCCTTCTCAACGGTCTGGAGGTCGGCGAGGATCATCTCGGTCTGGATGGTGGAGATGTCGTTGGCCGGGTTGACCTCGCCGTCGACGTGGGTGACGTCCTCGTCACGGAAGAGACGAGTTACTTGGCAGATGGCGGCCGACTCGCGGATGTGGGCCAAGAACTTGTTGCCAAGCCCCTCACCCTGCGACGCCCCGGCCACGATGCCGGCGATGTCGACGAACTCAACGGTGGCGGGCACCACCTTCTCCGAGGAGAACAACTTCTCCAGTATCGGCAGACGAGCGTCGGGCACGCCGACGATGCCAACGTTGGGCTCAATCGTCGCGAACGGGTAGTTCGCGGCGAGCACGTTGTTCTTGGTCAGCGCGTTGAACAGGGTCGACTTGCCTGCGTTGGGGAGTCCGACGATGCCGATGGTGAGTGCCACGGGCGACGAGAGTACGGCCTGCAGCGACCCCTCCCGCGCGGCGTCGACCACCGCCCGAGTTCTCGGGCCAGTTCAGTGAGCACGGCGCGGAGGGTGCAGCCATCAGCCCCAGAGAGCGGCAAGCGAGCTGGCGACAGTGTCGGCGCCTGGTTGAACGGTTGCCTCGTCGGCTTTCAACGCCTCGGCCTGATCGGGCGGCGGCTCGTCGAAGAGACCGGCGGCGGGGGCCAGGAACCGCGACGGCTGGGAGAACGAATGACCGTCGTCGGCCGCGAAACGGCGGTGGTAGAAGCGGAGCGGGTAGATCACGTGGAGGTGATCCATGGCTCGGGTGAGCGCCACGTAGAGCAGCCGACGCTCCTCCTCGATGCCCTCCGGTCCACCGGTGGCCATGTCGGAGGGGATATTGCCATCCGCAGCGTGGATCACGAATACCGCCGGCCATTCGCCACCCTTGGCCGAGTGGATGGTCGACAGGATGAGGTAGTCATCGTCGAGGTGCGGGGGGCCGGCCAAATCGGAGGTTGACGATGGAGGGTCGATGGTGAGCTCGGAGAGAAAGGCGGCGCGGCTGGTGACGCCGGACGCCATCCCCTGGAGCTGCTCAAGATCGACGAGACGAGCGGGTGCGTCGTGGTACTTCCGCTCGAACAGCGACGATGCCTGTGTTCGGATGGCTTCGACCTCCACCGCCGGTGCGGCGTCACCCGACGGCGCGGCAAGGCACGCTGCCAACGTGGCCCGCAGCGTTTCGACGTCGGGTCGGGCTCGAGGCGGAACCTCCGGCGGCGACGCTACGAAGCGCTGGAGCGCACCATCATCGGGCAAGCCCAACCACTCGACCATCGACCTGGTGGTGGCCGGTCCGACGCCCTCAAGCATCCCGAGGACCCGGTGCCAGGCCAGTTCGTCAGAGGGATTTTCCAGCAGGCGCAGAAACGCGAGGAGGTCCTTGACGTGGGCGGCCTCGAGGAACTTCAGGCCGCCGAACTTCACGAACGGGATATTGCGGAGCGACAGTTCGATCTCGAGCCGGGCCGAGTGATGCCCGGTACGGAAGAGCACAGCCTGGTCACGGAGCGAGATGCCGAGCTCACGCAACTCGAGGACGCGTTCGCACACATAGTTGGCCTCGGCAGTTTCGTCGGCCGCGACGGCGAGCACGGGTCGCAGGGTCTCCCCCACCATTCGCGCCGCCCGCAGCTCCTTCGGGAAGACGCCCTTGGCCACCGACATGACGGCGTTGGACACATCCAGAATGGGCTGGGTCGATCGATAGTTGCGGTCGAGGGTGACGACCGTGCAGCAGGGGAAGCGCTCGGGGAACTCGGTCATGTTGGCCGCTGATGCGGCACGGAAGCCGTAGATCGCCTGGGCGTCATCGCCAACCACGAACAGACCAGCGCCGTCCGGGCAGAGCCCCGTCACGATGTCGGCCTGCAGGAGGTTGGTGTCCTGGTACTCGTCGACGAGCACATGGTCGAACCGGTGGCGCAGTGCCTCCGCGGCGGGAGAGGTGCTGACGAGCGCTCTCCAGTAGAGGAGCAGGTCGTCGTAGTCGAGCACCCCGTGCGTTCGCTTGCGTTCGGCGAAGCCGGCGAACACGGTGCGGGCGTCGGCCAGATCGGCTTGGCACCACGGGAAGCGCTCACGCATCACGTCGACGAGACGCTCCTGGGAGTTGGCCACAGCAGAGTAAATGTCGAGCAGGGTGTCCTTCTTGGGGAAGCGCTTTCCCCGCTCGGCGAAACCATGTTCGGCTCGCACCACCCCCATCAGGTCGGCCGCGTCGCCCTGATCGAGGATCGTAAACCCCGACGGCAACCCGACAGCCGGGGCGTGATGCCGAAGGAGCCGGTTGGCGATGGCGTGGAAGGTGCCGCCCCACACCCGTCCGGCAGCGCGCGACCCGCCGAGGCTTGCGACCCGCTGGAGCATCTCCCGGGAGGCCCGTCGGGAGAAGGTGAGCAACAGCACGCGATCAGGATCGGCTCCCTCGGCGAGCAGCCGCGACAGTCGGGCCGCGATGGTGCGGGTCTTTCCGCTCCCGGCGCCGGCCACCACGAGCAGTGGTCCGTCGTCGTGGAGCACCGCCGCCCGCTGGGCGTCGTTGAGGCCGATGACCCAGCGGGGCCGCTCGGTAGTTTCCTCCTCCTCCGCAGGTGAATCCTCGACGAGGGGACGATGGGCGTAGGTGGCGTTGGCGTGGACTCCCCCACGGGCACCACCCGAGCGTGGACCAGCGGTACCGAACATGTGTTCGAGTCTACAGGTATCCGCCCTCCCCGGGCTTGGATCGCAGTTCGGGGCTCGGGGTGCTGACCGGCTGGCGCACCTGGCCACCGAAGGCCGCGGCGATCTTGTCGTCCCACTCGTCGGCAATGCCCGCGACCATGCCAATGGTGAAGGTCAGCTCGTCATCGGTGACGTGCTCGCCCAACAGGGTCTCGTCGAGCCACACCGACTGGTTCTCCGCGTCGAGCGAGAACCGGCCGAACATGATGTTGAAGTTGAGTCGGGCCAGGTACATGCCGAGCTCCGGCGACATCTGCACGCCGGCGTTGGTGATGGCGAACACCCTGACTACGGGCAGCCGACCGGGCACGGATCGGGGCGCGACGAATACCTTGGATCCGTTCACCACGACGACGTAATCGCCGTCATCGTCAACGGCGGGATCCTCCTTGGTCAGCTCGGTGATGACCCGTTCGAGCTGGGTTCGCATCGTGGTCAGCTTGAGTTGCGCGGCGTGCTCCGCCGCGGTCGACCCGTGCCGCACATCGAGCGGAGCCGCCTGGTCAACGCCGAGCACTCGATCCAACACACCCAGGGCAGCACCAAGTGCCTGCTCGGCCCCACCCGCCGGCGTGCTCCAGGACACGTCCCCCCGTTCAAAACCGAGCGCGGCGAGCCCGCCCAACTGTTCCTCGGTGAATGGCGCACCCTCATTGCGCCCACCGACCCCGACCACCCAGCCGCCGTCGGCTTCCCGTCGGATCTGGACGACGTCAAAGGGCGGCGACGGCACCCCAACCATCAGGAATTCGAGCGACCCGAGGGAATCGACCTGGGTGGAGAGGAAGGCGCGGCGGGCATCGGTGGCATCGGACATGGGTCAGAGCCTGCCATCCCGGGTCCTACCATCGGAGCCATGAGCCTTGAACTGCTCCGGCTCGGCGTGCAGCCCGACGAGCGTGTGCGCTTCAAGCGGCCCGACCAGGCACGCTGGCAGACCGGGCGCGCCACGGGCGTAGAGAAGGACGGCAGCCTGTCGATCACCGATGCCAAAGGGGCAAGCCGGGCCATGCCGCTTCAGCAAGTCGAGGTGCAGGTCGTGACCGCCCGTGGAGCCAAGCGGTGGGAGCCGCTCATCGACCGGGCCTCGCGCTCCGAGCAGCTCAAGCTCCTTTGAGGCGTCGGACGGGCCGGGACGCGGATGCGTTTGTTTGACACCCAAGGTGGTTGTCAGCGATGACGGTGGCGTGCTGGTTCTTGCCGCGGCGCTTGGCTTCATACATGGCTTCGTCGGCGGCGCGGACCAGTGCCTCAGGGCGAGTGTTTCCGCTTGGGGCAAACGCGAGGCCAACGCTGGCAGTGACTTCGGCCCTGCCGGTCGGGGTGTTGACCGGGGCCGAGGCCCGCTCGAGAAGCCGGACTGCGACCTCCTCGGCGTGGGCTGCGGTGAGCCCTTCGCAGAGCGCGGCAAACTCGTCGCCCCCGAATCGGGAGAGCACATCCGATTCCCGAACGCTCGCCGCGAGCCGCCCCGCCACGGTGAACAACAACGCATCGCCGGACGCGTGGCCGAGCGTATCGTTCACGGCTTTGAACCCATCCAGATCGATGAACAGGACCGCGCAGCTCGATGACGTCCGCGATGCTCGCGCCACGGCCAGATCCAGGCACTCGAAGAACATGCGACGGTTCGGGAGACTGGTCAGCGGGTCGTGCAGCGCCAGACGCGTCAACTCGTCATGCCTCTCGCGCTCGTCGGTGATGTCGCGAGCCACGATCGACAGGCTGTCGATGATGCCGTTGTCGGACCGGTGCCCCCGCTGGGGGTGAGTGCTCACCACCTGCATTCCTGCAAGGCGGTGATAGCTGCAGTCTGCTCTCGCTCGCGGTGCTGCTCGACAACGGCGATAGCGAGCTTCCGATCGTCGAGCGGACCTCGGCGTCCTGCTCCTTCTGAACGTTCGCTATTCAGGGTGTGCAACCGAATGCTGGCTCGCGCGGCACCTCCGTCAGCGCGAATTGGAAATCGCGAGCGGCCGCCGTCGATCAGAAAAGCTTCGAGCCGGCCACGAGCCGGCACGTAGGACGCGCGGTCACTCGACGATCTCGAACGACGCCAGTTCATCCTGGAGCGCGCCCCATCCAACGCGAAGGTCGTAGCGACCTGGCAAGACAGGATCTCCCTTGCGTGGGATTCCAAGGGTCTCTCCCGGGAGAATCGGTAGTTGATTCCACTCTCGCTGATCCCAGTCGACCGACAGCACCTGCCGACACTGGCGGGGAGACCACGCCAACGTCTTCAGCTCCATGGTGAACACCTGGTGGCTGCTGTCAGCCACGACCTCCCCGGAGCCGTCGGTGATTCTCCAGCGCGGCTTCCCGTCATCGGTCGACATGGGGAGCACGCCTTTCGAGCAGACCGACAACGCGAACGCAATCATCTCGCCGCGCTCGAAAGAACCGCCAGCGAACTTCAACTCTGGCCGCAGCGTCCCCATCCACGAAGCGGCCACAAGTGCCACTGCGGTGAAGACAACTCCTCCGATCACGACCTGCACACGCCGCCTCCGAAAGACCCCCACGATCAGAGGATGCCACAACACGAGACGAGTTTGGGGCCGCTCGAACCCGCCCCGCATGCCGGGTATTTTGGCAAGCGTCCCCCGGCGTCGAACTCGCTACCTTGGCTGAGTCATGGCGACGAGTTCTGGAAACGACTCCTCGTCGACGAGGAGATCCAGGGCCTTGGCGCGGTACATGCGGATGTCCGCAGCTGGAGCCTTCAACCCATCGCGGACGGCGGGAAGGGCATGCTCGCCGCTCAGGACGTGGTGTCAATAGGAGCGCTTCGCTCGCACTGGGTCGCCGAGAAGATTCACCCAGCCAACGAAATCGTCGTGCTCCACCACGAGTGTCACGCCGACATTGTTGTTGGGCCCAAGCCGGTTCGGCAAGCGAGTACTGCGCCATCCAGCCGGCGATCGAGGGCACTTGCGGATCGCGCTAGACGCAGACAGATCGGCGAGGGTCGGGCGACCCTCGCCATCGATGGCAACCTGGGCACGATCTTCCTCACCGCCGAGTGACGCCTCGCCGGCGAGGTCCACACCGTCCGCCGGTCGCGTGTCCGGTGTGTTCCGGGCCGCTGACGCTGAGTGCCGTGTCGTGTGCCGACTGCGAGGTCCAGGTCCACGGGGAGTTCAAGTCGTGCGAGTGCGCGCCATGGCCGCGTCCACGTCCAGGTCGCCGCGTGCGACGGCGTCGAGAACGTCCCGTCGGTTCGTCAGCGGCGGCCTCTCGCCGATGTCTAGGCCGAGCGTGGGCGACAGCTCGTCGAGACGTGCCCGCGCCGTCGGATAGCTCACGCCGAGGTGGCGTTCGGGCTCTTTCGTGTTGCCCCGCGCCGCGAAGAACAGGCGCAGGAACTCACGCTGGTTCTCATCGAGGGAACAGTCCCTGCAGTAACCGTCACACTCGGGTCGGACAGACCCTTACACGTTGGCTGCTGCCGTCGGAGGCTAGTGCCTCGCACCTCTTTTGAGCCACGCCGCGGGAAGAGCCCGGCGATGCCACACCTCGTTAGAAAGCCAGTCCCGCGAACGAGATGGCAGGAACTTCGTGAGCAGCACCGCCAGGCCCTTCAGACGCTACGGAAACACCGCAACGCCCACCCCCACCTTCAATCAAGCACCTCGGGGCCGTCTAGGAAACGTTGTTGTGCTGGCGCTTCCGTTCAACAGAGCGGAAGACGAACGGCAGAGTGGCAATCGCCAAATTCGCCGGGAGCACCAGCAGGATCAGCAGGCTGACACCCAGCAGCACCATCGCGACGACCCCACAAGTCGCCATGACAACGCTGCCGACCACTGCCTTAACGTGTAACGGCGGCAGCGGCTCGGAAGCATCGACGCGTCGCACAACGTCGTCATACCAAGCTCGTATTGCAGTTCGGTGCGCTGTACACCCCACCGTTCTGCGGACTGGGCGCACGCGTCGCTCGGCTCGCGGAAGCACCAACCTCGACCACCAGCTTTTCACGACTGGATCATTCACGCGGCTGGATCTTCGACGAAGCGCCGGACACTGGTGTGATCTGTCGCGACGAAGCAGCGACCTCATCCGTCGATCGGTCGCGCTCGTTAAGCCGAGGGATCGCCGTTCGACGTCGTGAGATGCGTGGCGGCACCCGTCTCGTAGGCATGGACCAACTCGGCGACGGCGTGCCAGTTGAACTCCTCGGCTCGGCCACTGTCGTCGGGCTTGAGCACGATCCAGAATGTGCTTCATCGACGGTTGCCCCTCAGC
>JBPCMH010000003.1:0-3587 GCA_051002495.1 Acidimicrobiales bacterium | reverse complement strand
GGGCTCGGCAAGCCGCTCAAGCTCATCAACCATCCGGTGCGCGACAACATCCCGATCTACATCGCGTCGCTCGGTCCGAAGAACGTGGCGCTCACCGCGGAAGTGGCCAACGGGTGGCTGCCCGCCTTCTTTTGGCCCGACAAAGCGAAAGACGTCTTCGCCGAGTCGATCGATGCGGGCATGGCCAAGCGCGACCCCGCGCTCGGACCTCTGGAGATCGTCTCCGGCGGGACCGTCGCCATCGGCGACGACCTGGAGCACCTGCGCGATCGTGCCCGTCCGGGCATGGCGCTGTACCTCGGCGGCATGGGTGCGCGCACCAAAAACTTCTACAACGCTTTGCTGCGCCGGTACGGCTTCGAACAAGCAGCCGACGAGCTCCAAGAGCTGTACCTGTCGGGCCAGAAAAAAGAAGCCGAGGCGGCCGTGCCCAAAGAGCTGGTCGATGGCACCTCGCTGATCGGCCCGGCCGGATGGGTCAAGGAGCGGATCGCGGCGTACAAGGAGGCCGGGGTCACAGTGCTGAACGTGAACCCGATCGGGCCGGAACCAGAGAAGACCATCGAACAGATCCGCACCTGGATCGACGCCTGAGCCGACCGCACCACCGCGAGTCGATCGTTCGCGTGGCCGCCCCGCTCGCCTGATCAGGGCCGAATCAGGCGAAGGTGACCGGCAGTTCGTCGAGGCCGCGCAGGTTGAAGCGGCCGTTGTAAACGACGTCGCCGGACTGGTTGATGGTCGGGAAGCGGCGGATCAGGGTGCCGATGGCGATCTTGGCTTCGAGCTTGGCCAGATAGGCACCGAGGCAGTGATGGACGCCACCACCGAACGACACGTGGCGGTTGGCCCCATCGCGGTCGAGCCTGAGCTCGTCGGCGTCGTCGCCCCACAGCTCGGGGTCGCGGTTGGCCGACGCGAGGCTCGCCGCGATGAACGTGCCCTTGGGCACCGTCTTGCCCCTGATCTCGATGTCGGTCAGCGGGATACGTCGGGTGAACTGCACCGGGGCGTCGTAACGCAGGAGCTCTTCGACCGCGTTGTCGTCGAGGCTGGGATCGTCGCGCCACTTCTGCAACTGGTCGGGGTTCTCGAGCAAAGCCTTCACCCCGTTGCCAATCAGATTGACCGTGGTCTCGTGGCCGGCGATGTAGAGCAGGATGACCTGGATGCGCAGCTCCTCGGCGCTGAGCTTGTCGCCCTCCTCTTCGGCCGCGATGAGAGCGGAGAGCAGGTCATCGGCCGGCGCGTTGCGCTTCCACGCGATCGCCTCGTCGACGAAGGCCACCATCTGCTCGCTGGCCTCGGCGATCTGGCGCATGAGGTCGGGATCGAACACGGGGTCGAGGCTGCGCACCATCGTTGATGACCATCCGCGCACCTTGTCGCGATCGGTATCGGGCATGCCGAGCATTTGAGAGATGACTTCGAATGGCAGCGGGAACGCCAGCCCGCTGATCACGTTCATGCCGCCGGCCGCTTCGGCGGTGTCGAGGTAACCGTCGACGAGCGACTGCACCAACGGACGCAGCTCCTCCATCATCCGCGGCGTGAAGGCCTTGGAGACGAGCCGCCGCAACCTGGTGTGGTCGGGAGGATCGAGGCTGAGCATCGAGCGCTGGTTGGTCTCGCTCACCTCCTCGTAACGATCGCCGAGGATCTCGCGCATGGTCTCCTCGGCCATGTCGCCCATCGGACCGCTGATGCCGTTGCGCTCTTCGACGCTGTGCTTCTCCCGGAGCAGTTGGGCCACGTCGTCGTATCGGGTGATGAACCAGAACCCGAGCGGCGTCTCGTGGACCGGGTCGCCCTCGCGCAGAGCGGCGAGCTGGTTGTACGGGTTCTCGATGTAGCCGGGCTCGAACGGATTGAACACAGGTGCGGTGGTCTCGCTCATGGCTGGTCCCCCTGACAGGCGTTTCTCCAACCTACGCCGCGCGCCAAAGACGTACCTTTGGGGGCATGGAAACCAACGACGGCAGCCCGATGACGCCGGCCAAGATCTCAACCGCCACAGCGTCCGACGCCGAGCGGGTCGGCGACATTATGTCCGCCGGATTCGAGGCCGACCCGGTGATGTGTTGGGTGTTCGGTGACGACCGCCGGAAGAAGCTCAAGGTGATGTTCGAGTTCCTCGCCGAGGAGGGAATCGCCTTCGGCGCAACCCACCTACTCGGTGGAGCGTGCGCGAAGTGGACGCCGCCAAACCCACCGGCGTGGCCGACGGAGCGAGTCGAGGGATTCATGGCGGCCATGGGCGAGGTCGCTCAACCCGACGAGTTGGGTCGGCTCGGGGCGATGGAAAACCTCATGCGCGAGCACCACCCCAAGGAGCCCCATTGGTACCTGGGGGCGGTGGCTTGCGAGCCCGTTTCACAGGGTCGGGGGCTGGGCTCGGAGCTGCTCGATCACGGGCTGGCGGTGGTTGACGCTGGTGGGATGCCGGCCTACCTCGAATCGACCAACCCGCGGAACCAGTCGCTGTATGTCCGGAAGGGATTCGAGCCGGTGGGCGAGATGCCACTCCCCGACGGTCCGTCGCTGACGTCGATGTGGCGACCGGCGCGCTAGACCCGGCCGGCCGGAAAGCAGACGATCAGCCGGAGACGGTTTTGGCCAGCGCGTCGTCGACCACGACGAGCACGTTGGCGCTCTGCAGGTCGGCAACCGGAGGCTGGGCCGGCATCGGCTTGACCACTGCGGCCGGGTCGAGACCGAGAACGGTGGCGAGCACCGCCGCTTCACGGTCGAAGCCCGCCGCGAAGTAGACGACTGCGGCCTGCACCTTGACCGTGGCGTTGACCCCGGCGAGGACGTTGTAACCGGGAGACTTGAGCTTGTCGTTGGTCTTCGAAGCGGCGCCGTTCACGGTCGAGCCATTGGCCACAAGCACCTTCACCTCGGCGGGCTGCTTCACCGGCGGCAACGTGGTGGTGGTGGCCTTCGGGTCTGGGGCGACGGTGGTGGTCGTCTGCTTCGGACCCGCCGCGACATTGCTGCCCGGCGGTTCGGCCTCGACGGCGTTGAGCAGGAGCAGACCGATGCCGAGCGCGACCGCGAGCAGGACCACGCCGCGACCGACGGCACCGCCAGCTGAACGACCGAAGGACCCGTCAGCGGCTGCGTGCTTGCCGCGCCTCACGGTCGACGCTGCCCGGCGGAGTGGCCGTCGAACCGCGCATGCCGACGCGCCTCACGGGTGCGGTGCAACCGCCGCACGAGCAGCGGGTCGTGGGCCATGGCCTCGTCGTCGTCGAGGAGCTCGCCCAGCCGGCGGTAGTAGCTGCTGGCCGACATGAGGAGCGTCGACTTGATGGCGTCCTCCTTCGAGCCGGGGGTCAACCACCAGCCCTGCTCGAAGTCGAGGATGGCCCGATCGTCGTTGCTAAGCGCCATTGGTGCCCCACGCTTGCAGGCAGTCGCCGAGTTTTCAAGCATCCCCGGTCCCTGCCCGGGACCCTGGCGCCTGGTACGGCGCGCAGGGGTCCCGTCAACTGGCCAGGACAAAGCCCTCATATCCAGCGGCAGCGACCTGTCGGCAGCGCTCGGCATACGGCGGAAACTCCGGCAGCGGCATGAATAATCTG
>JBPCMH010000002.1:0-7685 GCA_051002495.1 Acidimicrobiales bacterium | reverse complement strand
ACGTAATCGACAAAATAGGGGTACTTCGACGTTTGCTGCTGCGTCGGCCAAATCAACGTGGCCGGGCCTTCAGGCGGCGGCTGGTTCTGGGCCAACACCAGGAGTGGCTCGGCCGCGGTCAGATCGTGCTGTTCCTGCGATATGTACTCCTGATCGAGCATCTGCTGAAGAACGACCCGGCGGCGCTGGTCGGCAATCTGGGGATTCCCTCGCGGCTCGTACCGGCTAGGAGCAGGGATCAGCCCGGCGAGAAGCGCTGACTCCGAAAGCGTGAGTTCGCTGACCGGCTTGCGGAAGTAAGTGAGGCTGGCCGCTCCCACCCCGATGGCGCCCTCGCCCAGATAGATCGTGCTCAGGTACCGGAAGAGGATGTCGTCCTTCTCTGCCTGGCGGTCGAGTTGAGCGGCGATGATCGCCTCGCGCACCTTGCGCATGATCGTGCGTTCCTTGCCCACGTATGCGTTCTTCACGTACTGCTGGGTGATGGTGGACCCACCCTGCTTCACCGCGCCGCCTCGGATGTCGACGGACAGCGCTCTGGCGCTGCCCCGGATGTCGACGCCCCCATGCTGATAGAAGCTCCGGTCTTCGGCCGAGATCACCGCCTGCTTCAGGAAGAGCGGGATATCGCCCCTCCTCACCGGGATGTTCTGCTCAAACTCGCGAAACTGCCCGATCTCGTCGCCGTTCTGGTCATAGACCCGACTGACCTGTCCGCCCTCAGGCGGACGCGGTTGGGGCAACGTGGCCGGGAGCGGAAGGAAGATCATCGACGCCAGCACCGTGCCGGTGACCGCGACGGGGACCGCCCCGACGAGCAGGACGAAGATGACGGTCGTTCGGGCGATGAAGCGGATGTAGCGACGCATGAGCGGCGTCAGTCTCCCATACCGCGACCCGGTTCCGGCAGGCGCGCCATCACCACGCCGCCGTCGAGCCAAGCATCGTGTCGCACCAGGCCGGGCAGGTCGCCGAAGGCGGTGAGCAGCGCCCCGGAGTCGAGATCGAAGGTCCAACCGTGCCACGGACAGACCAGTACCCGACCATCGACGGCCGCACCGTCGAGGGGTGAGTCCTGATGCGGGCACACGTTGTCGATCACCCGCAACTCGCCGTCCACCAGGAACACAGCCAATCGCTGCTCGCCGACGCGCACCGGCCAGCCGCGACCCTCCTGGAGGTCTGAGACTCGGCACAAGGCGACATCGGGCACGCCTTCTAGTCTCGCGACGATGGCTCCGACTTCGCGACCACCCTCGGTTGACGCCCTGGCCCGCTCGTTGGGAGGCTCCGGTCTCCCCCACCCGGTGCTGGTCGAGATTGCCCGTGATGCCATCGCCGCTGGCGACCCCGAATCAGCCCAGGCAGCGGCCGAGGCCGTCCAGTTGCGGCTGCTCCAGCCCGTCATCAACGCAACGGGCGTGTTGCTGCACACAAACCTCGGGCGGGCGCCGGTCGCACACTCCCAGGCGGCTGCCTTCTCCAACGTGGAGTTCGACCTCACGACCGGTGCGCGCGGCAGCCGTCACGCTCATGCGGCCAACCTCATTGCCCTGGCGTGCGGGGCGGAGAGCGCGCTCGTGGTCAACAACTGCGCCGCCGCGGTGCTGTTGGTGTTGGGCGCGCTGGCCGCCAACAAGCACGTGGTCGTGTCGCGGGGCGAACTGGTCGAGATTGGCGGTGGCTTCCGCGTACCGGAGGTGATGGAGCAGTCGGGGGCGCTCCTGCGAGAGGTCGGCACGACCAACCGCACCCGGGTCGCCGACTATGAAAGTGCCGCCAGCGGGGGCGACGTGGCGCTTCTGATGAAGATCCACCAGTCGAACTACCGCATCACCGGATTCACGGAGGAAGCGACCACGGCTCAGCTGGCCGGTCTTGGCATTCCGCTTGTTGTCGACATCGGTTCGGGATTGTTGGACAGCCGCACCCCATGGCTGGGGAGTGGGCCGCCGCCGGCCTGGTTGGCTGGCGAGCCGGCCGCTCGGCAAAACCTCGACGACGGGGCCGCACTTGTCACCTTCTCCGGCGACAAACTCTTCGGCGGGGCCCAAGCCGGCATCATTGCCGGACGATCCGACCTGGTCCAAGCATGCGCGGCGCACCCGCTGGCTCGCGCCCTGCGGCCCGGTGGGCTGGTTCTGGCATCGCTGCAAGCAACCGCGCTGGCATACCTCCGCAGGGACGGCGGCGCCATCCCCTTCTGGGCTATGGCGACCGCCGCACCGGAGTCCTTGACGGCTCGGGCCGAGTCGGTCGTCGCCACAGCTGGCCTTGGCCAGGTGATCGATACCGAGGCGGTGCCGGGCGGCGGCACCCTGCCGGGTGTGACAATCCCATCCATCGGCATCCGGGTCGCAGGCGACCGCACCCGGACCCTGCGATCCCGACCCCAGCCGATCATCGCCAGGGTCGACGATGAGGGCACGGTCCTCGATCTGCGGACGGTTCAACCTACTGAAGACGCGGCTGTCGCGGCCGCACTCGGCGCCCTCGGCTGATGCACGTCGTCGCGACGGCGGGCCACGTCGACCACGGCAAGTCGACGCTGGTTCGCTCCCTCACCGGCATCGACCCCGATCGATTCGCCGAAGAGAAGGAACGCGGCCTGACCATCGACCTTGGCTTTGCCTGGGCGACGTTGCCGAGCGGTCGCGAGCTGTCGTTCGTCGACGTGCCCGGGCACGTGCGGTTCATCAAGAACATGCTTGCCGGTGTCGGGGCCGTGGACGCGTGCCTGTTCGTGGTCGCAGCCACCGAAGGCTGGAAGCCGCAGTCAGAGGAGCATCTCCGCATCCTTCAACTCCTCGGCGTGAGCCACGGGCTGATCGCCCTCACCAAGGCCGCGCTGGTTGACTCCGAGTGGCTCGAACTCGCGGAGCTCGACGTCGCGGACCGGGTCGCTGGCACCTTTCTCGACAACGCCCCCGTCGTCGTCGTCGATGCACCGACCGGATACGGCATCGATAAGCTCACGCTGGCGATCGACGACCTTCTTGCCGACACGCCGTCGGCGGCTGACCGACATCGGCCCCGCCTCTGGGTCGACCGGTCGTTCGCGGCCAAGGGCGCCGGCACCGTCGTCACGGGCACCTTGACCGGCGGTGAGCTGCGGCTCGACCAACGCGTCTCGGTGTTGCCATCTGGGCTGGCCGGACGGGTGCGGAGCCTGCAGACCAACCAGGCGACGCTGGACGCGGCGACACCGGGGCGGCGGTTGGCCGTCAACATCTCCGGCATTGATCACTCGCAGATCGCCCGGGGCGACGCCGTCGTTCTGGACGGGCAATGGGCGCCGACGACGACCTTCGACGCCGAGTTAACGGTGCTGGCCACGGTCGACCACGACGTGGGCCGCCGAGGCGCCTACACCGCCTACGTAGGGGCTGGCGCGTACTCAATCGCCCTGCGGTTAGTCGGCGGCCGACAAGCGCTCACCCCGGGCGAAACCGGATGGGTGCGCGTGCACCTTCCGGTTGCTCTGCCGCTGCTACCCGGCGACCGTTTCGTCGTCCGAGAGACCGGCCGCGGCGAGACCGTGGGCGGCGGCGAGGTCCTCGACGTGGCGCCGGTGCGGCGGGCGGCCGAGGCCGCGCCCGACCGCTCCATCGATCGAGTGATCGCTGAGCGGGGCTGGATCGAGGTTGATGACCTTGAGCGCCTCACCGGCGAGCGCGTCAAACCCACCATCGGGGGGTGGGTCGTCGCCCCGACCGCTCTGAAGGAGATGAGCGACGCTCTCCGGCAGCGCATCGACGAGGCCGACACCCTCGGGCTCGACATCGCCACGCTCGACGATCGCGAGCGCGCGCTGTTGCCCACGCTCGATGGGATCACCCTCGACGCCGGCCGAGCCACCGCGGGCTCTGGCACCATCGACCTCAGCCACCACCCGTACCTGCAGGCGGTGATCGATGGCCAGTTCGCTCCCCCGACACCGGACGAAGCCGCCGCCGACCGGGGTGAAGTGCGGGAACTCGTCAGACACGGGCTGCTCATCGAGCGCGACGGGCTCTTCTTCGCGCCCGAGGTCGCAGCCAAAGCGGCCCAGATCATCGCCACGCTCCTCGCGACGTGTCCGGAGGGTGTCACGGCCTCCGCCATCAGAGAGGCGGTCGGTACGTCGCGCAAGTACTTGCTTCCGCTGCTCGGCCACCTCGACGCGTCCGGCGTCACCCGCCGACGCGGTGATGTGCGGATCGCCGGGCCCAGGCTCCCGGCAGTTGACGCTGACTGATCAACCCAAGCAGATCAAGCAGGCCGCACGACCCGCACCGCGTCACCCGGTTGGATAAGCCCCCCGGTGACCACCTTGGCGTTGAGGCCACGAAGGCGAAGCTCCTTACCGACTGGTGAGTTCACGAACCGCAGGGCGTCGGGTCCGAAGCGAGCGGAGAACTTCGCGCATCCGGTGTGCGGCTGATCGGTCACCTCGATCACCGCGGCATCGCCGATCTCGAGACGAGTGCCCGTCGGCAAGTTGGCCTCGCTCAGATCAAGGTCGAGGTGCAACTGATCGCCTGCCAAAGCCGAGCGCTCCGGATCATCGCCGGCAAGCAGCCGAATCAGGGCCGCGTTGATGACGTTGAGCTGCATGTCTGGGTGCGGCCCGCCGTCGGAGGTTCGGCCGCTCGGCCGGGCAGACCACGTGTCGCCCACCAGCCCGACCGCGGGGTCAAGCTCGCCCTGACCGAGGATCCTGCGCTCATCAACGGCGGGCCGGCTGACCACGAGCGCCAAGCTGCCCACATCGCGCGGGGAGGCCCGAAGCCTGTCGACCTCGGTCTCGAGCTCGGTCGTAGTTCGATGCGTCGGGGTCGAGGTGTCGGTCATGCGCACCAGCGTGACCCACCGCCGATCTGATGCGCAAGCCCATTCATCCAGGTCGACGGCCGCTCAGGAACAGGACGTGAACAGGATCGCGCCGTCAGCCTCGACGACCACGGTCGCCCCGGATCGGCCCCTCTTCCACTGGGTCAAGGCTCGTTGCAACCCTCTGGTCTCCACCACTCCAGCGGTGGCGATCCGCGTCCTCGCGCAGGTGCGGGAGCCATCCACCCAGGCCCGGTACCAATCGCCCCGCCATCCAGCGGCAACGTCGCGCACCGACACTGGGGGTCCCTCTTTGGTGCGGGCGAGCAGCAGCATCAGCGCGTACTCGCCGAACACTCCTTCGTCGATGACCGCGCCGTCGGCGTCGGGCTTGGCCACGTCGACCGGGGCAGATCGGCCAGTCAGGAACAATCCGGGATCGAGAATCTGCTCGCTGGTAGTCGGGGGCTCGCGAAACGCGTTGTCCAACGCTGGCTGCCCGCCCTTGCCGTACACCGTGTTCGCGAACACGGGCCCGAACAAATACGGAAACCCGAGGAGCTCAAGCAGGATCCGCGGCGTCGAAGGATCGATGCCCGATCCCGCGCTTTGCTCTTCCTGCTCGGCCCGCTTCTGGTCCTCAAGCGACAACTTCTGCTTGTAGGCCGCCTCGATTCGAGTGGCGTCACCTTCGACCAGCCCGCTGAACGCGAACGATGCCTCGTCGTCGCGGTCATCCAGATCAGGGCGATGGAGTTCAAAATGCTGATCCTGGATCGCGTGAGTGAGCTCATGGACGATCGTGAGACGGACCTGGGGCGAATCCAGCTCGGTGCCCCGCACCACCAACTCCCCGGTCTCGTTGTCGTAGAAGCCAGCGACGCTCGCCGCCAGCAACCCGTCGATCTCCTCAGCGAGGTCGACCCCCGCGTCGAGCAGATGAAATGCGGCCAGCACCTGTGACGTCTCGCGGAGGTCGGCAAGGTCCTGTTCGTCGCGCACGCTCTCTGCGGCCAGCCGTCGCACAAAGTCGGCCGGGCTGAGCAGCTCAACCTTGACGTCGTCGAGGAAGGCCAAACCACGGGCTTCCGCGACAAAGCCGTGCAGATCGCTTACGAGCGCAGCCGCGGCGGCACCGACCGGATCGAGATCTCCGAGCACCGTGCCGTCCGGGGCCAGGTCGAAGGTTCGGGCCGGACCCTCGTTGAGACCAGCGGCCAGATCCGGGTTTCGGCTGCCGTCCTCGGCGATGGCGACAACGCCGACGAGCCCGGCCACCATCAGCACCACGATGGCAAGCGCCAAGGCACGCATCACACGCGGGCGAACCGAGCCAAGGCGGGGCGCGCCGCGGAGGGCCGACGAGATCGCCGGGGCGGAGCTAAGGCATCGATCGCAGGGCGCGGGACCGACGTTCGTCTGCCCACACGCACAGGTCCAGGTGTCAGCCACCTCTTGAGTGTTGCTGATGCGGCAGGCGCGATTGGCGCGAGGCGCCGCTACTTCAGCACCAGGTCGTCTCCTGCGACATCGACGGCGACCGTGTCGCCCTCGTTGTATCGACCTTCGAGGATGGCCGATGCCAAGGTGTCGCCGATCTCCTTCTGGATCAGTCGCTTGAGCGGTCTGGCGCCGTAGGCCTCGTCGAACCCGCGGTCACCGAGCCAACGTTTGGCGCTCTCGCTTACCTCCAGCGACAGCCGACGCGCCTCGAGACGACGATGCAGCCCGCCAAGTTGGATGTCGACGATGGTGGTCATGTCTTCACGGGTGAGCGTGCCGAATCGGATGATCTCATCGACCCGGTTGAGGAACTCGGGCTTGAAGTGCTCCCGCGGGTCACCGGGGTAGTTCGAGGTCATGATCAGGACGGTGTTGGTGAAGTCGACCGTGCGGCCCTGGCCGTCGGTCAGCCGTCCGTCATCGAGCACCTGCAGCAGCACGTTGAACACGTCAGGATGGGCTTTCTCGATCTCGTCAAGCAGCACCACCGAATAGGGCCGACGCCGAACGGACTCCGACAGCTGCCCGCCTTCCTCGTAGCCGATGTAGCCGGGAGGCGCACCGATCAGTCGCGATACGGCGTGCTTTTCCATGTACTCGCTCATGTCGATGCGAACCATGGCCCGCTCGTCGTCGAACAAAAAGTCGGCCAACGTGCGGGCGAGCTCGGTCTTACCGACACCGGTCGGCCCAAGGAACATGAATGACCCAATGGGCCGGTTGGGATCCGACAGCCCGGCGCGGCTTCGGCGGATGGCGTTGGCTACTGCGGCGACCGCCGGGGCCTGTCCGACCACTCGCTGGTGGAGGACCTCTTCCATGCGGACCAGCTTCTGGATCTCGCCCTCGATCAGCCGTTTCACCGGGACGCCCGTCCACTTCGAGACCACCTCGGCGACGTCTTCCTCGTCGACTTCCTCCTTCCGCATCCGCTGCTGCGACTGGAGGGACTCGAGGTGCTCACTGGCCTCTTGCACCTGGCGATCGAGCTCTGGGAGCTGGCCGTACCTGATCTCTGATGCCCGGGCCAGGTCGCCGTCGCGCTCAAGGCGGTCGGCCTCCGTGCGTCGAGACGCCAACTCCTCCTTCAGCTGGCGAATAGTGGCGATCCCATCCTTCTCCGCCTGCCACTGGGCCTTCATGCCCGATGACTGCTCCCGAAGATTGGCCAACTCCTCGTCGAATTTGTCCTGCCGCTCCTGTGAGGCGTCGTCGGTCCCCTTCTCGAGGGCGAGCTTCTCGACGTCGAGCTGACGAATCCGACGCTCGACGACATCAATTTCGGTGGGCATCGCGTCGATCTCGATGCGCAGCCGGATGGCTGCCTCATCGACAAGGTCAATAGCTTTGTCGGGCAGGAATCGACCGGT
>JBPCMH010000001.1:0-2700 GCA_051002495.1 Acidimicrobiales bacterium | reverse complement strand
GCCAGCTTCTGGTCGCAGTAGTCCTCTGCCTCGAGGCGGAGGCGTGTTGATTCCTCTCGGGCCTTGTCCACGATCCGCTGGGCGGTCGCTCGCGCTTCCCTCACTATCTCCTGCCGCTCGACCATTCGCTCGGCCCTGACCCGGGCCGCCTCGAGGATCTCGTTACCCTCGCGCTCGACCTTGGCCAGGTACTCCTCGCGCTCCTTGAGCATCCAACGGGCCTCACGCAACTCAGTCGGCAACCGCTCCAACGCGTCCTCAAGGAGCTCCAGCAGTTCGTCCTTGGTGACCATGACCGAGGCCGAAAGCGGAACGGATTTCGCGTTGGAGACGATCTCGAAGACGCGGCGCATCAGCATCTCCACGTCTGGTTGGGGTTGCACGTTCGTGCTCACAACGAGAACTTCTCCTTCAGTCGGCGGTTGACCACCTCGGGCACGAACGACCCGACACGGTCGACCCCGCCGTACTGGGCTATTTGGTGAACCAGCGAAGATGCGATGAACGAGCTCGCCGATGCGCACGGCACGAACCACGTCTCGATGCCAGAGATCGCCTCATTCATCTGTGCCTGCTGGAGCTCGTACTCGAAGTCGGACGCGACCCGGAGGCCCTTCACGATGAAATTGGCGCCGACGTCACGGGCCACATCGACGGTCAACTTCGTCATCGATGCGACCTCCACATTGTCGAGGTGTCCGCATGCCTCGACGATCATCTCCTTGCGCTCCTCAAGCGTGAAAAGCGGCTCGCCCTTGCCGGGGTTGCGGATCGTGGCGACGATCACCTTGTCGAACAGGCGCGCCGCAGCTTCAATGACCTCAACGTGCCCGTTGTGCAGGGGGTCAAACGAACCCGGGCAGAGCGCGATCCTCAAGGGTCGACCTTTCGCTGCGGGGAAGCCAAGGCAACCACGGTACCGCCGTAGCGGCGCTCGGTGAGAACTTCCCAGCCATCGCCCAGGTGGACCGTGCGGTCGCTCTCGACGACGAGCAGTTCGGCGCGCACCGATCGAGCGAGGTCGGCCCACCGATCGAACCCATACGGGGGATCGGCGATGGCGACGTCGAAGCCGGTCGAGGTCGTGGCCAGCCAGGTCTCGACGTCTCTGCCCACGACTTCGGCCCGGCTCGTCATGCCAAGAGTTTCCAGGTTCTCGCGGATGACGCGCAGCGCTCCGCCATCAGACTCGACGAACACTGCCTGGGCCGCCCCACGCGACAGCGCCTCGATGCCCATGGCGCCGCTGCCGGCAAAGAGGTCGAGCACGACCGCGTCGACCAGAGACACCCGGCTGCTGACCATGTTGAAGATGGCCTCCCTGGCCCGGTCCGAGGTGGGCCGGGTCGCCGTTCCGTCCGGCGCGGAGATGCGCCGACCACGGGCTGAACCGGAGACGACACGCATGCCGCTAGTTTCGCCGTCCTGATGGCCGATCGGGTGACACACCGCGCCGGGACCTGTCGATGAGCGACCCGGAAGGCGCAGAGGAGCTGGTGCCAGCCCAGATCCATTGCATCGACTGCGGCGGCGATGCGTTCCTACTCACCCGGATGGATGATGAGTACGTGCCACAGCCCGGCGACATCATCTCTTACCGATGCCGGGATTGCCTCGACCAGTGGTACTTGGAGATCCCGGGCGGCGAAGACGGCTGAGCACGGTCAACCCAGGCCGGCCTCTCGCCGGAGGTCGCGCCAGCGCCCGGCGCGACGCACGACCAAGCCGACGTAGGCCAGCCCGGCCACCACGAACAAGCTGCCGACGATGGGCATGGCGACCACCCCGAGAATGGCGCCGATGATCGCGACGGCCATGCCGAGGGCGCCGTCGACGGCCAAGACGGTCCGCCAGTTGGGGGCAAGGGCCGCATTGTCTGAGGGCATGGTCCTAGATTCTCACCATGCCGCTCGATCCCACCATCCAAGCCATCGTCGACCAGGGCGCTTCGGCTGATGGGCCGAAGATGTCAGAACAGACCCCGGAGCAGGCCAGAGCCGCGTACGCCCTGGTGGGTGCGCTGTCCGGTGGACCAGCTGCGCTGGCGTCCATCGACAACCGGACCATCCCCGGCTCGGCTGGCGACCTGCCGATCCGGGTCTATCGACCGACCGAAGACGGGCCGCTACCGGTCATCCTGTTCTTCCACGGTGGCGGCTGGACGATCGGCAGTGTCGACACCCACGACATTCCCTGCCAGCACCTCGCGGCGCTCAGCGGCTGCATCGTCGTCAGCGTTGAGTACCGGCTGGCGCCGGAGCACCCGTTCCCCGCCGCGGTCGATGACTGCTGGGCCGCACTGCAGTGGGTGGCGGCCAATGCCTCTGATCTCGACGGCGACGGTGATCGGGTCGGTGTGGCCGGCGATTCTGCCGGCGGCAACCTCGCCGCGGTGATGACCCACTTGGCCCACGACAACGGCGGGCCGACCATCGGCTTTCAAGGGTTGGTCTATCCGGCCGTCGACGCGTCGATGTCGTTCCCCTCGATCGAGGACAACGGTCAGGTGGCGTTTTTGACCGACGACACCATGCGGTGGTTCACCGACCAGTACGCACCCGACGAATCAGTCCGTGACGACCCACGGATCTCGCCAATGCGGCGGCATGATCTCAGCGGCCTCCCTCCGGCGCTGGTGATCACCGCTGAGTACGACCCCCTGCGTGACGAGGGCGAGGCGTACGGCAAGCGTCTCGCGGA